>JBJTBB010000332.1:0-2752 GCA_046091125.1 Planctomycetaceae bacterium | reverse complement strand
CGATCATGGCAAGGGCGGGCGAAATCAGCAGACGGTGCTCGCGGCTGCGGAGCATGTCCTTTCGATGGGCGATTGGCCACCAGGGCTGTTGATCGCGAGCATCGGGACGGATGGCGAGGATGGACCGACCGACGCCGCTGGAGGACTCGTCGATGCGAATGTGGTCGAGGCGTTCCTGAACGAAAACGTGGCGAGCGAGTCCGATGCCGGATCGCGCGAGGGCGGGGCACCGGTTCCCCAGGCTCGGCTCACTGAGCAGCTGATCTCAGCCCGCCTGCGTTGCGACGCCTATCCCCTGCTCGATCGGTCGCGCGGGCTTGTCAGGACCGGTCCGTCCGGCACCAATGTGGCCGATCTCAGGATTCTTCTGGCTCGGCCCTGACGGTCGGACAACGTCGTCTGCAAACAGCCTCGTCGTCCGGAGTTCGTCACCTCAGACGTCGCAGAGAGCGACGGCTTCCCGCAACCCGGCGAGAGGATCCCGCGTCGGGATGAATTCCTGCCCGACGAACCCCTTGTAGCCGATCTCGAGCAGTTTCCGCATGATCGGCGGGTAGAGGATTTCCTGGTTGTCGTCCAACTCCCCGCGGCCCGGGTTGCCGGCGGTGTGGACATGGCCGATGACATCGCGGCACTGTTCGATTCGGCGGATCACGTCGCCATTCATGATCTGCACGTGGTAGACGTCGAAGAGCATCTTCACTCGATCGCTGCCGACCCGACGAAGGATGTTCGCCACGTAATCGACATTGTCGCCCTGGTAGCCGGGATGGCCCTTCATGGGGTGCGAGTCATCCCGTGTGTTCAGATGCTCGAGGCAGATCGTGACGCCCTTCCGCTCGCCGAGCACGGCAAGTTGCTTGAGCGCCTTGACGCAGTTGTCCGCTCCTTCCGCGAGCGAGATCTCGCCGCTCTTTGGATCCTCTGCGTCGCGCCACTTATAGCCCGTGAATGCGATCACCGCTGGAAAACCGGCTTCTGCGCAGGCGTCGATCATCTCCCCCGTGCGGGCGATCACCTCCTCGTGGTAGCGAGTGTTGTTGAGGCCCTTCATGAATGGTGCCCCTGGCATTCCGTTGGGGGCGATGGCACACGTCAGCCCATGCTTCTTGATGACCGGCCATGTCGGAGGATCCGCCAACTCGATCGACCGACAGCCCAGGCTCCGGGCCACCTGGCACATCTTCTCGATGTCCCATTTCTCACCGGCGACGTTGAAGCACCAGTAGACGATCGACTGATTGATGCGGCCTTTGCGAGCATCATCGGCGGCGGCGTTCGCGAGGCCCGTCATGGAAGCGGCGGCGGCGGTCATCAGGGTGCGGCGTTGGATCACATGGGGCATTTGATCGGCCTTTCGAATGGAGGTGCAAGTCTGGAGTACATTACCGGTGCTCCGGACGTGTCGCAACGCCCGGCGGGATTGGCACGTCGACCTCGAGACGCTTCCGAGCATGCAGGGATTCGCGACCACTTTGGCGTGCACCATTGTGCGAGGACCGTCGGGCTGCTTCGCAGGCGGCCTGGTCGTGACGGCAGTGGTCGCATGGTCGTCGATGCCGCGATGCTGCGAGGCCAACGAGGTCTTGAAACTCGTCGATGGGGACCGCGTCGTCCTCGTCGGCGACACGTTCATCGAGCGGGAGGCGCAACTGGGTTACGTCGAGACCGCTTTGGCGGCCTCGCAGCCCGACGCGTCAATCAGCTTCCGAAATCTGGGGTGGAGCGGCGATACCGTCTGGGCCGAATCTCGAGGGGCTTTCGATCCGCCGGCCGAGGGCTATCGACGGCTTGTCAATCAAGTTCGAGAACTGCATCCGACCGTGGCGTTCGTGGCGTACGGTCGCAACGAGTCGCAGCGGGGGCCGGTCGGACTTTCGGACTTTCGCCGACAACTCGGTGTCCTGTGCAACGACCTGCGAGGAGCGGCTGCTGACGAGCGGCCGCTTCGGCTCGTATTGGTCACGCCCCATCCGTTCCTGACGTCCGTTGCCTCGAGGCGCAACGAGATGCTGGCTCCCTACGCGGATGCGATCCGATCTGTCGCCGCGGAGCAGCGAGCCTCGCTCGTGGATCTCTTCGAGGCATTCGACCGATCCGACTCGTCTGAAGGTCCCGGGATGCCCGGTCCGCGAAGCTCGGAACGGCTCAGCGACAACGGCGTGCACCTGACGGGTGCGGGCTATGCCATGGCCGCCCGGATCTTCGCGCAGTCCTGCGGATTCACACCGTCGGGTGACTTCGAATCGCGATCGGCCGGGGTGAGGGAGCACGTCGTCAAGAAGAACACGTTGTTCTTTCATCGATGGCGCCCCGCAAACGAAACCTACATCCACCTCTTCCGTCGGCACGAGCAGGGCAATCATGCACTCGAGATCCCACGCTTCGACCCGCTCGTCGCGGACGCGGAGCGGATGGCGCAGGCTGCGATACGGACCGTGATGGATACGGGGCCCTGAGCATGAAGCCGTCCACGACGTTCGCGAGACCATCCGATCCGGGTACGGCCGTGGCTGGGGTGCTGCGATCGGCCGCTCTCTTGGCGGCGATCCTTGCGGGTCGTGGCGAGATGGTTTTCGCGCAGCGGGGGCTTACGGAGATTCCGTCGCCCGATCCCGAGGCTGAGCGGGCGGCGATGACCGTGGCCGATGGATTCGAAGTAACGCTCTTCGCCGCCGATCCTCTGATTCGAAAACCGCTGCAGATCAACTTCGATCCCCGGGGACGACTGTGGGTCTCGTCCTCGAGCGTC
>JBJTBB010000331.1:0-2982 GCA_046091125.1 Planctomycetaceae bacterium | reverse complement strand
GGGGACATCCCGGTCGATAACGTCGGCACGCTGCCGGGTGTGGGTCAGTTCCAGGGGGTCGATGGATTGCGAACGGTCCTCAAGACTCGGCAGGTGGATTTCGTCGAGAATCTCGTCGCCCAGACTCTGAGCTACGCACTCGGACGTGAGGTGAGCTACTACGACGAGCCGAGCATCCAGGCCGCAGTCCGCAAACTCGAAGGCGACGACTATCGCTTTTCCACGTTGATCCTCGAAGTGGTCCACAGTGACCCGTTCCAGCACCGCAAGAAGGAGTGAATCTCATGCTGTTTCCTCGTGCTTCGGTCACCCGACGCTCGTTCCTTCGCGGTGCTGGTGTCATTGCGGCCTTACCATTCCTCGATTCAATTGCTCCGCAGGTATCGCGGGCGGGCAGCAAGACACCGGTGCGACCGCCGTTACGACTGGGGATCTACACCGTCGCTGGCGGTACGGTCATCGAATCTTGGGTACCGAAAGAGACAGGAGTTCTCGGCAAGCTGCCGTCCATCCTCCGGCCACTTCAGGACCATAAGGACGACCTGTTGATCCTCTCCAACCTGTCCCAGTCGGGGAATTCTGACGGGAAGGTCAACGCTCACGAACACTGTGCCTACCTGCATCTGACCGGTGTGGACAAAGTCGGAAAGACCGACGGCAAGCCGTTCGCTGGCATTTCGCTCGACCAGCGGGCTGCGGAGTTGGTGGGAGAGCGCAGTCTGATGCCCTCGTTGCGGTTCGGCTACTCCGGTGGTGAAACCAGCTACTTCTTCGATCGTTCCGGTCGGAGCCTGCCGGTCGAACGGGATCCACGTTCGGCCTTCGATTCGATGTTCAAGGGGCGGCAACTGGTCGCTCCTAACTGGCCGCGTCGCTTGGGGCCAGCCAACTCCACCGGATCGGGAATCTCCGCCGTTCGGACCCACGAACGCCAGGTGGTCGATCTGATTTTGGAAGATGCCAAGTCGTTGCAAGGCCAGCTTGGTCGCACGGATCAAGCCAAGCTCCAGGAATATCTCGATGCGGTGGACAGCATCGAACGCCGCGTGCAGCGGTTGCAGGAGCGGATTGTCCAGGAATCGCTGGACCTGAAAGATCCCGGCCCGTCGCGCCCCGAGGCTCCCCGGCAGATGCCAGCCGACCGGGCCGCCACGCAGAAGATGGTGCAACTGGTCGGCCGCAATCCTGCCGTTCACGCCGACTACATCCGGTTGATGATCGACCTGATGGTCTTGGCGTTCCAGACCGACACGACCCGAGTGTGCAGCCTCGGCCTCGGTAGCGACGAGGCCCTCTTCCCCGGCGGTGTGACGGTCGGTTACGAACACCACGCGCACACGCTCGAACACCACGGCAACGCGGCTCGCGTGGAAGACGCCGATCCCGTCGCCCGTGAAGGTTGCCGCCAGATTCCCGCTTGGTAGACGCAGCTCTTCGCTGAGGCCGTCGCGAAGATGAAGTCGATCGACGAGGGGGGAACCAGCCTGCTCGACAACACGCTGCTGATGTATACGTCGTACATGGCCGACGGCGGACACGGTCGCCACAACTATCCGGTGCTGCTGGCCGGCAAAGCGGGTGGAACTCTGAAGGCCGGTCGGCACATCAGCTACCAGAAAGATACGCCGGTCTCGAATCTCTATGCCGAGATCCTGGCTCGGTTCGGCGACCAGAGTGGCACGTTCGGCAACAACCTGACTTCCCCAAAGCAGGCTTACGACGGTCGCTTGCCGAATTTGGTCTGATGAAATCCCAACGGAGGCGAAGCGGTGAAAGAGGAAGCCTTACAAGGTCCGGTCTTCGTAGCCTGTGGCGAAAATGGCCTGCGGGTCTTTTCCAAGGACGGGAAGACCTGGACGAACCTCGCGACGGATCGTGAAGGGATGCGCCTGCGCTACGCCTGCTTTTTCGGAGGTAGCTGCTTTGTGGGTGGGTCATTCGGTGGCGAGTGGATGATGTTCGATTCGCCGGACGGCGTGAGCTGGAACACAAGCAAGCTCGCGACCAAACCGTATGCCGAACGCCTTGAACTCCTGTTTTCGAGCGGCAAACGGGTGTGCGGCATCGTTAGCACCGATGGGGCTCCGCCCGAACTGATTCAGACGACCGACGGCAAGTCCTGGTCGGTCCGCAGGGCGTTGGTGGATGATCGGCGAGCGATGGTTCGCGATGCCCATCTCCGCAGGGTCGCCTTCGGTCAGGAACGTGTAGTCTTTACCGGCGACTACGGAGCCAGACTCTCCGCGAAATCACTCGACGACAAGTTCGATGCGGTGCCCAAGGCTTCTGCTAAGGACACCCTGATCGACATTGCCTTTGGCAACGGCTACTTCGTGGGCGGTGGCCTGCACGGCCTGCGAATGCGAAGTCAAGATGGTCTGGAGTGGACCGACCGCGTCGTTGGTGAGGAGGGCGAACACATCAACAGCATGCTGTTTGACCGCCAGCAATTCGTCGGCATCGGTCAGGGGGCAACCTACCGCTCGCCTGATGGCCAGGCATGGGAGCGAACTCCCAACACGGATGCGCCCACCGTGGCAACCTTCGGAGACGGCGTTTACGTCGGCGCACTCTGGCCCGGCAAGGTGCTACGTTCGGAGGATGGCATCCGATGGGAGGAAGTCCTCGAGTTGCCGCACAATGTGTTGGCGATCGCTCACGGACAGTTCGGCAAGACGTGATTGGCACAGATACAACCGTTTTCTTCAGGTAGCATCCTCATGACGCGCCTCTATAGCCTTTTGCTCTGTCTCGTTGGCGTTGTTTATCCCGTTGCCGCCGCAGACATCCAACCGCCGGTTCACCCGGACGAAGCCAAAATCGTCAATGCGATCATCGCCGTCGAGGGGCATGCAGTCGAAGCGGCTGAGGTGCCCGGATGGGCCAAGGGGGGCGGTAGCAGTCGTCTCAAGGAATTCGGAATCGAGACCGCCAATCTGACGTCCGGGGGAGTTCGCGACGCGAAAAACAAGGCAGTGTCGT
>JBJTBB010000330.1:0-11628 GCA_046091125.1 Planctomycetaceae bacterium | reverse complement strand
GTCCTGGCCGATGGAGATGACAACACCGCATCCGTTATTTTCGCAGCGTCTTCCGGAGACAGCAGTAGCTTTTATGGCGACTCAATCGCACCGGACGCGTCAAGCTTCGACGGCGTCATTGCGGAGTCTCCGCAGCCGGATGCATTCGACGTCGAATTGTCGGGAATGGGGAATGCCTTCGGGGCCCTTCAGGTGGTTGGATTGGTCTGTTGCACACTGCTTCTGATGCTCGGTGGTCTTGTGTGCCTTGATCTCGTGGGATGTATTGGCAACATCCATGGACCTCGGTTGTCCGCCCCTCTCCTCGACTCCCTGTCGGAATTGTTCGGCTGGAGATAAGCCTCGGGCTGCTCCGAAAACGCCGCCACCTTTCCGAGACGGCGGAATCGCCAGTGTCGATGTCGTCCAAGGGCGGATCGCCCGCCTTGGCTATAATCCCGAGTGTTCAGGATTTCTTGATGGATCTGCCCCCAATGTGCCCTCCATGCATGTACCGAACGTGATGCCAACCGCGAGAGGATTCCCGTTTTTGCTGGCTTTCACGAGCCTTGCGGGCTGCGACGACCCGGCGACCATTCGACAGGACGATGTGCGGCATTACGTCGCGCCTGCCTCGACGTACGCAGTTGGCGGCACCGCCTCCGAAGCCTCCCCGGCGGCTCCCCTACGCTACGAATTGCCGGCGGGCTGGTCGCAAACATCTGGCTCCGGAGGCATGCGACTGGCAACGTTCCGCATCGGCGACTCTTCTCCCCCACAAGAGATCACCATCGTTCCCGCATCCGGAACCCTACGGGACAATCTCATCAGATGGCAGGGACAGCTCGATGGTGGCGCACCAAATGATGCCGCTGCCACCGCTGTCGACCGTGCTGTCGCCGGAGCCGAATCCGTGGCTGTCGACGGTTCGACAGCCACGATCGTGCTCCTCGAGGGCCCTGCTTCCGATCTGGGCCAGGAAGCCATTCTGGGGGCGGTCATCCCCATGAATGAATCGTCTTCTCTTTTCGTCAAGTTTCGCGGAAAACTGACCGTCGCGGAACAACAGCGGGATGCTTTCCGTGTTTTCGTAGAGTCACTTCGCTGGAAGTAAGTCCCGACGGCACGCAGGAGACGCGCATGGCCACGAGTGTGATTTCCGGCAACCATACGCGCCCCTGGCTGTTCGTTTCAGTGGAGTCGACGGCCGCCTCACAAGCCCGGGAATTCCTGAAGACGCTCGGCTCTCTGAAAATCACGGTCGTGATGTTTCTGTTGGCCACGTTCCTGCTATTTGTCGGAACGCTCGCCCAGGACGAGAAGAATCTGCCCGAAGTGAAGTCGGAATACTTCAACAGCTGGGTCGCTCGGGTTCCATTTTCTGACTTCTTTCCAATCACCGTTTTTGGCGAGTCTTCACTCAAGGGATGGTTTCCATTTCCTGGCGGCGCGACGATTGGCCTCGTAATGCTCGTGAATCTCATCGCCGCCAAGGCCACTCGCTTTCACGTCGCAGCCCATGGGCGTCGACTGCTCTGGGGCGCGCTCACCAGCATTCTGGGGGGGCTTTTGGCTGTCCTGGTGATCTTCACAGGCCATCGGTCGGATGGGCTGCAGGGCAGGCCACCCGTCGACTACGAAACGATATGGCTGATCCTCAAAGTGTTGTCGTTCGTCGCGACGATCGTCCTTCTCTCTACTGCCGTTGTATCGCCTCGCCGCGGAGTGGTGCGCATCGGATTATGGGGTGCCTGCGCACTGGCCGCGGCCTGGACAGGAGTGATCCTTTTCGGGGGCGAGGACTGGCAGATGAACGAGCCGGGCCTTCGGATCATGTGGCAACTCATGCAGTCGAGTGCAGCTTCACTCGTGCTGCTCGCGGGGTTGGTCATGGTCTTCGGCACCCGCGGGGGAAATGTGCTCATTCACATCGCAGTCGGCCTGCTGATGGTGGGGCAGTTCATCTTCGGAGATCGGCAAATCGAGGAGCGAATGTCTCTTGTCGAGGGACAGTCGACCACCATGGCCTGCCGGACGGATGAGACGGAACTGGCGGTGCTGACCCCCGTCGATACCAGTCAGTCATCATCCGCAAACGAAAACACCGTCTCGAGTGAAAAGGTCGCCGTCCTCTCCGGCAGGCTGCTTGCCGCTCGTTCTGGAGGAAAACCGATCTCGTTGGACGAACTTCCTTTCGACATTCAGGTGCTTGACTATTTCCCGAATTCCGGGCTCGAGAGGCCCGGCCAGCCTGAGAGCAATGCGAAGAGGAATCTGGCTACAGTCGGCATCGGCAGTCGCATGCTGGCGGTCCCGAGACCTCCGGAGGGAGGAGCCTCCGCCCGGACCAACATCGCATCGGCGTACCTACGGCTTGTGGAGCGATCGACGGGACGAGATCTGGGAACGTATCTCGTGACTCAATTCCTCAATGACCAGAGCCAACTGTTCATGGCAAGCGCCTCGGATGAGTGCGACACGGTGTCGGCGGGCGGACGTGACTGGCGGCTTCAGCTGCGATTTCGCCGCGAATACAAGCCGTTCAGCGTCACCCTCGACGATGTGAGGAGAATCAATTACTCCGCAAGCGACACCCCCCGAGATTACTCGTCGTACGTGACCTTTCGGGATTCCTCGACGCAAGAGGAGCAAAAAGGCAGGGTCTGGATGAACAATCCCGTTCGGTACAAGGGAGAGACCTTCTACCAGAGCCAGTACAGCGAGGTTGACCGTGGAGGCGGTCGAACGGGCGAGATGACGGGACTGCAGGTCGTGGAAAATGCGGGATGGCTCGTGCCATACGTGGCTTGTGTCCTCGCCTTCTGGGGGATGCTCGTCCATTTCGGTGGGACGTTCCTCCGATTTGCGGATCGTTTTGAGCGGGAAGAATCGCTTGCTCCCTCTACAGATCCATCGACCGAACGATCTCGACAGTCCGATTCCAACAATCCAGTGACTCGACGAGCATCGCTCAAGCAAAACGGTCGCGGCCGACCCCCGGGTGGTTTGGGTCGGTCAGCGGACGGTGACGAACACAAATGGAACTCACCGTTCGGGGCCTCTGCGAATGCGAACTGGATCACTCCACTCCTCGCAGTCGGCCTTGTCGCCGTCGTGGTCCTCGCAGCGTCTGGGGTGAAACCGGCTCGGGAGAAGGGGGGATCGAAAAAGACACCGGACTGGTTTTCGGCGGGCTGCCTTCCAGTCATGCACGAGGGCCGGATCAAACCCTTGGACACGGTCGCCAGGAACACGCTGCAACTTCTCGGGAACCGCACGAGCGTCACGATGCCGAAAGAAGGGGATGGACCTCATGGAAGGTTAAGTGCGACCCAGTGGCTCCTAGGCGTCATGGCCGGTCGCGAGTGGGCGTCGCGTGCCCCGGTTTTCCGAATCGATGCCTTCGAAGTCCTCGACCTCTTCGATCTGAAACGCCGAAAGGGCAATCGCTATTCGGCCGCTGAACTGGAGCAGGGAAGGGAAGCCCTGAGTAGACAAATCGCCGCGGCCCGCGATGTTCCCCCGGAGAGCCGAACGTTTCTCCAAAAGAAGTTCGGGGAAATCAATCAAAAACTCATGACGTACGATCTCATGAGACTGGCCTACGACACGCCCCGCATGCCGACTCCAGTGGAGGGCGATGATGACCTCAAGCGTCAGGCGATGCTGGACGAATTCCGGCGACTCCTCCAGGGAGCTAGGCTCATCGACGACAATCACCCTCCAGACGCACTCCCGCCCTCGAGCAGGAGCGCGAATGATTCACGACAAAGCGATGAAGATCAGGCAATTGACGCGCGGATGGCATCCCAATGGCAGGCGCTCTACCCCGCGCTCGTCATGGCGATGGTCAATCGAATGGTCGGCCAGGCGGCAGGTCGTGAGCAGGCACAAATCAACCCCGCCTTGCTGCCTCTGACCGACCTGCTTGCGGCCGTCGATGAGCCGGGTCCAACGTTCAACAGCGAACTCAGCGAGTACAAGGCCGTTCTCGAGGGACTTCCGGTCTCGCGAGATGCCATGAGAAAGACCCGCTTCGAGGTGTGGCTGAATGCCTTTAATCCGACGGATCTTGCCAAGTGGCTCTACCTCGTGGCCATGCTTCTATGCTTCACGAGTTTCCTCGCGTGGAACGCTCCGCTTCAGCGGTTCGTGTTCTGGATGCTTGTGGCGACCCTCGTCGTTCACACATTCGCCCTCGGGGCGCGAATCGCCCTGACCGGCCGGCCCCCTGTCGTGAACCTCTACTCATCGGCCGTCTTCATCGGCTGGGCGTGCGTCGCGGCGGGCCTGGGCTTGGAACTGCTTTTTCGCATGGGAATAGGCAATCTTGCCGCAAGCCTTGCCGGCTGGTTGACCCTGATGGTGGCCTATGGACTCGACTCGGGCGACACGATGCACGTTCTTCAGGCGGTGCTCGACACACAGTTCTGGCTTTCAACGCACGTAGTCACGGTCACCCTCGGGTACGGCGCCACCTTTCTCGCCGGCTTGCTTGGCACCTGCGCAATCGCTCACGGACTTTGGAATCGATTCCGAACGCCATCCGAAGCACTTCACGCCTCCACCGTCCAAAACAGGCTCTTCCGCATGACCTACGGCGTCGTGTGCTTCGCCCTGTTTTTCAGTTTCATCGGGACCGTGCTCGGAGGGCTCTGGGCCGACGACAGTTGGGGGCGATTCTGGGGATGGGATCCAAAGGAAAATGGCGCGCTCATGATCGTTCTCTGGAATGCCGCCGTGCTGCACGCACGCTGGGATCGATGG
Organism: Planctomycetaceae bacterium; assembly: GCA_046091125.1. Taxonomy (GTDB): domain Bacteria; phylum Planctomycetota; class Planctomycetia; order Pirellulales; family UBA1268; genus UBA4655. Next base: position 6,882 of record JBJTBB010000330.1, on the reverse strand, counting down.
ATTGGCCCGCGCGGCTTTGCCCTTTTCGCGATCGGCGGCAACATCATCACGGCATGGAGTTGGTTCGGTACGAATCAACTCGGAATCGGCCTTCACAGCTACGGATTCACCAGCGGCGTCCTGATGCTGCTCGCTGGTTACGTGCTCAGCCAGCTCATTCTGATCGCCGCCGGCCTCCTTCTACCTTCCCGCATGACCGGTACGACGCCGACATGAGTGATCATTCGGCGGATGGAGCCAGCCGACTCATCTTCCTCTCCACCGTGGCTGCCATCCGCTGAAGGCGTGACTAGACGCCACGATCCTTTCACGTGACAGGGTCACCCGGACTGCCCCCATTTCGGCAGTCGACAACACCGCCCCCTCGTCCTGGAGGACGGCTTCATAGGCCTGCTTGACTTGAGCCCACGACGGGCTGGTGGCATTCCCGACAAGAACGAGGCTGGGCTCGGCGACCATCGCTAGCGTTGGAGGAAGACTCGTTTTCGTGCCATGGTGCGGCGCCGCGAGAACGTCCCACGTCCGCCGATTGGCGTTGATGAACTCGGCCATCGCTTCGCCTTCCAGGTCTCCGGTCAGAAGCAGCCCACGACCATGCCCCTCGACGGAAAGAACGATGCTCGACTGATTGTCGGACTTGTATTCTCGTCGGCGCGTTGGATGGAGAACCCGAGCGACACATCCGTCGCCAAGCGACAACTCATCCCCGGCCGCAAGCGTTCGCAGTGGGATGCCGTGTCGGGCCGCGAATAATCGCATGCTCACCGCCCCAACTGCAGGAGACTCGACGAACTTCTCCGAGACGATGATTTCTGAAACATGAAAGCGGTTCAGCAATTCAGGGACGCCATTAAAATGATCGGCGTCGTCGTGAGACAGTACGAGATGGTCGATTCGATCGACTCTCGCATCCCACAGAATTGCGCTCACCGCCCGCGTCGCTGCTCCGGGAGCACCAAGACGGCCCGCGTCATAGAGCAGGGTCCGCCCGCCGGATGTCCTGACGAGCACCCCGCTCCCGTGCCCGAGCGAAACCATCGTCACTTCCAGGGACTCGGGTCCGACTGGACTTGCACTCATAGCCCCCACGGTCAGCGAGAGCACACACCAGGCCGCCGTGAAACACAGCCATGGAGTACCACGCGCGGACCATGCTTTTGGCAGGCCCCAGAGCAGGGCGGCAATCGACAGGTAGCCGGCGTAAATCATCCACGACGGAGGACCGGCGGACCAGAAGTGACCACCAGGAATCCTCGCCGCACCGCCTACCAGTTGAGAGAGAGTCCAAAAAAGGCAGTCACACGCCCAGCCGAAAGGAGCGCCAGCCGGCATCCACACGATTCCAAACAAAAGGCAGAGAAAACCACACGCCATCGCCGCTGTCACTAATGGCGCGATCAACAGGTTGAGAGGAATCGCGATCGGACTCACGACGTGGAATCGCTCGGCGATGAGTGGAGTCGTCACGCACCAGATGGCGAATCCCACCACCATCGCCTTGCAACAGGCGACGGAAGCCCCACGAACCCAACGTTCGATTGGTCCCCTGCTGCGTTCGATGAGTCGCTCGATCGGATCGTCGTCCACCGTCATCCCGCGGCCGTTGACCCATGCCGCCATCAGTACGGCCGTCGAAAGAAATGACAACTGAGCCCCCACTCGGGTCATCTCGGAGGGGCTGATCATGAAGATGATGATCATTGCGGCGGCGAGTGCATTCGCCGTTGCCGGCAGGCGCCCGAGCGAGACTGCCAGGCACGCCAGCCAGACCATGAGCGTCGCCCGCATCACGGGCGTTTCAGCACCTACCTGGAGCATGTAGACACCCGTGCAGGCTGCCACGATGAATGCCGTCATCGAACGGGAAAGACAGAAACACCTGAGAACCCATCCGAGCGAGATCGCGAGAATCCCGACGTGCAGACCCGATACCGACAAGACGTGGATGGTTCCTGAATGCAAGAAGGCTTCATTCACTTCCCGCGGCAGCGACTCTCTCACGCCGAGGAGCATCGCCTCCGCAATAGGGCTACTCAATTCAGACACATTCGCTCGGAGGACCCCCAGAGATCGTTCCCGGATAGCAGCGATCATCCTGCCCGACAGCGTCCACCATCGCGGGGCACCCCTGGTCATCAGAGAGCACTCCTGAACGGACTGGACACATGATCCATCCCGGCATCGGATGATCGACAGACACCTCAGCGCGCGGCTCCGCTCACGAAAGTCGAACTCTCCGGGATTCATGGATGCCGACGGACGACTACCGCGTCCGAACACATGGAGTCGCTCACCCCAAAGCACCGGAGGCATGTCGCCATCAACGATGATCGATGCCATACCACCTGTCCGCCGCCAGATCGCTCCGTCGCGAATGGCCTCAAGGCGAACGGTGAACTCATTCGTAGCTCGACTCTGACGTCCGGTCTCCATGTCGATTCCGGGAGGCGAGAGCGGCCGCGGCGTCTCGCTCACGGTGCCCTGAACGACGACAGGCTCGGGCCTCTCCGAAAGTCGCCAGGCAAGATCTTCTTCGTCGAACAGCGTCCAGTCGACCGTCATCCAGGCCGCGGCCAAACAGGCCACCGCCAGCACGACCAGAATCGCGGCCAGTTGAAACCTTTTTCCATAAAACGCCAGGGCCCATGCCCCGAGCAACCCAATGCTGGCAGCCCAACAAGCCACCGCGAAAAGGACGTCCTCACCGTCAAATCGTCCAACCAGTCCGCCTGAGATCGTCGCCACCGCGGGCACGATCAAAGGCGATTCGCAGGGCGGGTCGGCGATACGAGCTCGAAACCAACGAAGCCATCCCCGCCGGACACCTCGCCCGAATTCGCTGAGTCCCCGAAGTCCGCGACTCAGACAGAATCGCCCCGCGAGTGATCCAGCGACGGCTCGATCCACTGCCCGCAGCGGCCCGGCCAACATGGCGTGCTGCCTCTTAGGAGTTTTCCGGGAATTCGTCGAGCAATCATTCGTCCGGCCGACCGCGTCGGTCAACCAAGAGGATGCACGGGCTAGGCAGCCCATCGAGGTGTCAGGGTTCCGCAACCCTGAAGGCCTGCACAAGTCGCGGACACCCCGCAAGGTCCTTGAGTGTTTCAACGCGATGCAGACCACGCACCTCTTCAATCGCCTGCTCGGCGAGAGTCGCGGGCCCGATCTCCATGAGCAGCCACCCACCAGCCTTCAGCCGACCGACTGCCTCGCTGGCCAAACGAGCGAGCACCTCGACTCCCTTCGGCCCTGCGACAAGAGCCTCTCGCGGCTCATGGAGTCGAACGTCGGGCGGCAAATCATCAAATTCAGACTCAGACACGTAGGGAGGGTTGCTGACGATCAGATCGAACCGCTCGTCTGGCGACAGCCCTCCGAGCAGATCGCCTTCGACGCAGGTCACTCGATCGGATAATCCTCTCGCGACCACGTTGTCACGCGCCACCACGACCGCCGCCGCAGATCGATCGATCGCAGTGACATCGGCCGCTGGCAGGTGCGTCGCGATTGAGACGGCCACGGCACCGGACCCCGTTCCTACATCCGCAATCCTTGGCGAGGGGATCCCGCGACAAAGATCGATCGCCCTGACGACGAGCATCTCCGTTTCAGGACGCGGAACAAGCACATCACGGGTCACACGGATTGGGATCGAGAAGAACTCGCGTACGCCTGTGAGGTAGGCCACGGGCTCTCCCTCGCCACGCCGTTGCACCAACTGACGAAAGTGGCTGCGCTGTTCCTCGCCCACAACCTCGTCGAATGCCGTATAGAGACTTATGCGGGAACACGTGCGAACATGTGCGAGCAGCACCTCCGCGTCCAGCCTCGGAAATTCACTGCCCCTTCGCGCAAGCCAGTCGGCAGTCCACGTCAGGAGGCGGCCGACTGTCCACGCGTCTTCCGTTCGCCGTGTCGACGCGGCCGGCTCTTCTTCTTTGCCGGGGCTCATCGATCCGATCCATCGGGGCCGTTCGGCTCAGCGACAGATTCCATCTGTTGGCGACGCTCCGTGCGGGACGCCTCCTCGATGGCGTCGATCACGACACAGAGTTTTCCCGCAAGGACGGCATCGAGTGTGAAATTCCTGTTGATGCGGTGATCCGTCAGGCGATTCTGAGGAAAATTGTAGGTTCGAATGCGCTGGCTTCGATCCCCGGACCCGACGAGTGACCGCCGCTCCATGGCCCGGCGTTCATGCTCCGCTGCCCGCCTCGCCTCGTAGAGCCTCGCCTTGAGCACTCGCAGGGCCTTGGCCAGGTTTTTGTGCTGGCTCTTTTCATCCTGGCACTGAACGACGATGCCCGTCTCGAGATGCGTCAATCTGACAGCGGATGCGGTTTTATTAACGTGCTGACCACCGGGACCGCTCGCGCAAAAGAGGTCTTTCCGGTATTCGTCGGGCGACAACGAAATCTCGACATCCTCAGGCTCGGGCATGACGGCCACCGTCGCCGCCGACGTGTGTACCCGCCCCTTGGCCTCGGTATCGGGCACCCGCTGCACTCGATGACCGCCGCTCTCATGCCGCAGTTGTCGAAAGGCGTTTTCTCCCGATATAGCAAGGACCAACTCTTTGAAACCACCCAATTCAGTCGGGCTCGCATCGAGAACCTCAACCTGCCAACCCACGGCCGTCGCGTGTCGACGGTACATCTCGAACAGATCGCGGACGAACAGGGCCGCCTCGTCACCACCGGTGCCTGCTCGTAGCTCCATCACGCACCGGGCACGCTCGGCGTCCTCGTCATCACTGACAAGATCAACCAACTCCTCCCACAGTCTCTCCCGATCCGTTCGCAGGCTGTCGATATCGATTCGCGCGAGTTCGCGGAGGTCAGGATCGTCTCCTTCGAGCATCGCCGTGCTATCGACCATCCGGCGACCCATCTCCAAAAAGGCCCGATACTTCAAAGCCACCTTCGCAAGCGTCCCGTGCTCTCTCGCCACAGACGAGAGCCGCTGGGAATCGGCCTGGACCGCGGGGTCCTGCAAATCCTTCTCGAGAGTCTCAAAGCGGGCGAGCCGGGACTCGAACTCATCTCGCATGGCGGATTCGATCCGTCGAACAATACGACCCGATCATCCTCATGGTGCGATCGGAGACGAGACTCACGATTCGAATCATCGACGGCTCGACCTTACCCCGACTCCACCGGCTCACCCCTCACGAGCACGACTCACCAAACGAGCGAACGAATCGCCCGTGGCGACCCGCTCGCATCAAGAACCAGCGGCATCGGCAGCGGGCTTCTTCGACTTCTTGACGCTCGCATAACCGGCCGCCGCGAACTTGCTCTTGAACTTCTCGATTCGACCGGCGGTATCCACAAACTTCAGCTTCCCCGTGAAGAAGGGGTGGCACTGGTTGCAGATATCGACTTTCAATTCCGGCACCGTGCTTCGCGTCGTGAACGTGTTTCCACAGCCGCACCGAACGAGCGTTTCCCCATAACTTGGGTGGATATCGTCCTTCATAATTCCTTCCTCGAACTGTCGCTGTGTGTCGATCCGCCAACCCAAACAGGTTTCTAAGAGAATAATCGACTCCGCCGGCTTGGAGCAACGGGCCATGACAGCCCCCGATCCCCCTCCAGCCGGCCGTCACTGGCTGCTCGTCGTGGTTGGCTCGACCAGCCTCTCCGCGGAAATCCGGCTTCCAAAACGTTGGGCTGACTCGTCTTGCAGCAACAACTCTTTGGCCCGGTCGATCCTGCCAAGGCCCGCGTACGCGCGGGCGGCTGCGAGCCTCGCGGCATCAGCCCAGGTGCTGTTCGAGGATCCAGACAACGTCATGCGGTCCAAATAATCGACCGCGGCCTCAAACTGACCCTCACGGGCCATCACGAGCCCGAGCCAATACGTCGCATTTTCCTTCATGCGAAGGCAGACACGATCGACAGCTTCCTGCTGAGCCGGATCGACCATCGAAACAATTTCCTTTATGCGCGTCTTTGAAGGACGAGCGAGAAGGTAGGCGGCTTTCGCGCCGTCGGGCCCGTCGAGTTGAATGCGAAACTCGCGAACTCGAGCGACGTACAACGGTCGTCGAGCCCCTCCCGCCGCTCCTCGTGCCTCGTCCGTCACGAGAGCGATCGAGAAGGGAGCGAGTTGCCTTGCGAGAGCCTGCCCCACCGCGCTCGACTCTAGTCGACGCCGCACGGTTTCAAGAGGAAAGGTCCAAATCGATGCTGGAAGCACCACTGGTGCATCCGCCTCCCCCTGGCCGGTCGGCAGGCCCGCGAGGGCTCGCTGCGCAAGCCCCCGCGCATCGACGGCAATTCGCATGCTGGCAGCACCCGTGAGATCGCCTTCCAACTGACGCATGCGCTCGGCAAACGACTGCGTCGAGGCCGCCACGAGAACGACGAGCTGCTGGAGATCCTGAGAGCGAACCGGGTACGCCCGCTCGGGAACGTTGAGCTGCCTGAGGATGTCGGGGTTCGACGCAGCCTGACGCGCCGTCGCGATGCCCTGCCAATCGGGGCCTGGGATCGGGATGCCATAGGTGGGCTCGAAAAGATAGCACTCACCACCGGAGACCAGGGCCGGTACCCAGGGTCTCGCTGGCTCGCCGGGCCCCGGTCGGGTCCCAAGCATCACGCCGTCGAGGCCTGCATGTCTCATCAGCTCTAGAAAAACCCAGGCTCGCTGCGGAGCGCTGGCCATCCCGCTCAGAAGGATTTCACCGGGGGTGTACCAGCGGCTGCCCGGTGACTCCTCGGAAGGAACGCTCGGCGGATCGGCGATGATGGCGAGCGACTCGATCGTCCATTGAAAAAGTCTTTTAGCGGCCGTCAGATCATCGGCACCTTCTCCGATCACCTGCGCGGCGATGTCTGCGAGCCACCTCTGATCACGGAGGAAGGTCACATCGTCCAC
>JBJTBB010000329.1:0-4145 GCA_046091125.1 Planctomycetaceae bacterium | reverse complement strand
TCCGGAGAAGATCGTCTCGATTCATGACCATTTTGAAGAACGCCTTCGGAAATGCTCACGGAGTGGCCTCGTGCAGTTCGCCGGCCGACGCGATCGGTGCGATGCTTCTGCGGGCGATGACGAGTCGCCGGGTGAGGTCCGAAGCGACGTCGGGAGAAAGTTTCGCACACCACAGGCCGTCGAAGGCGATGGCCCCATGTCGCCAGGCGCCCCATGCGGCGAGCGAGGGTCGGCTTCGCCACTCCTTCGACCGCTCGGCCAGACGCATGATGAGGGTCGCCCGTCTACCCCGGACGTCGTCATGGTGCTCGTGGTGGTCGTGTTCCGGCTCGGAACGATCATCGTCATCGGCCGGTTGATCGCTGCCACTTCCCGAGCATGGTTCGACGGATCGTCCCAGGGGAACCACTCCGAAGAAGAAGCACTCCACGACCTCCAGCGGCACATCCTCGGGAGCCAGGGGGGAGAGCCGGATCCGCAGGAATCGCCCCCGTCGCTCGATCCGAGGCAGTGACGCCATCCAGGCGAGCGAACCCAGGCCGAGTGCTAAGACCCCGATGGTCGCAAGCGACACGAGCGGGAGCCCGCTGCGCAAAAGCCGCTCAACCACGACGAGGCAGACGATGACGACCACGGCGACAGCCACCGCGGCGAAGACTGGACGCGGATTGCCGCGCAGCCACACGTCTCGAACGCGCTCCTCAGCCATGCCTCAATCCAACTTCTGGCGGACTCCAGCCCGATCAATGGTCGCGTCGGACGGGAGCCGTGTTTCCCGGGCATTCACGGCACCCGCTATGGAGGTGGTCGTGGTCATCGACGGCCCTGAACCGTGCGTGGGTTTCGTGATGCTCACGGGTTGCTTACCATTCGGGTGGAAAAGACGATGCATCCAGATCCTTCACAATCCCGTTCCGAACCTTCCGATCACGGAAGAGCCTCTCCGCAGAAGAACCCGCGGGGCGTTCTGTTCCTGCTTTTGGTCGCCATCGCCGGCTACATCGCTTCGGTGGGGCTCGGTTGGCCTCAGTATGCCCGAGACCTGATCGTGGCGGCAAAACAGGCCCATGGGGAGACGGGCCACCCGGACACGGCCGACGACCATGCGAACGCCCGAGGCGATGGCGAGGATACCGGCGGGCCTGGTGATGGTCACGTGGCCGCCCCTCCCGTCCTGACAGTACTCCCCTTCGTGCTGCTGCTCGGGGTGATCGCCGTCTTGCCGCTGGTTCCAGCGGTCTCGCATTGGTGGGAGCACAACTCGAGTCGTCTCGCCGTGGCCTGTGGGCTCGCGGCTTGCACACTGGCCTACTACGCCTTCCTGCATCGCCACCCGGTGGTACTCCACTTTCCAGCCCACGCGATCACCGCTCATGCCACCACGGGCCCGTCTTGGGGCGTCGTCAGCACCATCCTCGCAAATGCCCTGCTGTCGGAGTACGTGCCCTTCATCATGCTGCTGTTCGCGCTGTATTGCGTGACAGGTGGCGTGAGGATCGAGGGTGATCTCGCCGCCTCCCCTGAAGTCAACGCCACGTTCATCGCCATCGGAGGCCTGCTCGCGAGTCTTATCGGCACGACTGGCGCTGCGATGCTCCTCATCCGTCCGCTTCTGGAGACGAATCGTCCACGGAGGCGTGTCGCACACACTGTGGTGTTTTTCATCTTCGTCGTTTGCAACTGCGGAGGATGCCTCCTCCCGATCGGCGATCCGCCGCTCTTCCTCGGTTACCTCGAGGGTGTCGATTTCTTTTGGACACTCTCGCTGTGGCGGGAATGGCTGTTCGTCAACGTGTCGCTCGTGGCCATCTACTGGATCTGGGACCGGTTCGTCACTTTTTCAAAGGAACGACCGGATGACATCCGCAGGGATCTGGAGCAGATTCGTCCCCTCTCGATCAGAGGTGTCTGGCCGAGCGTTCCGCTGCTGGCGGCCGTCATCCTCGCCGTCGCCCTTCTCGATCCTTCCAAACCCTTCCCCGGAACGACCTGGCACCCGTGGGTATTTCTCCGAGAGGCCGTCCTCGCGGGCATCGTGCTGGCATCGTTGGTTGTGGGAGACGACACGATCAGACGTGATAACGGCTTCAGCTACGGTGCGATCGTCGAGGTCGCTGCACTTTTCCTCGGCATCTTCATCTGCATGCAACCCGCTCTCGCGATTCTGGACGAGCGAGGGGCGAGCCTTGGACTGTCGTCTGCACGCTCCTTCTTCTGGGCGACCGGGTCGCTTTCGGGCGTGCTCGACAACGCGCCGACGTATCTGGTCTTCTTCAAGACCGCGCAAACGCTCCCCTCGGACGCTGGCAGCCTGTTGATCGCAGGGGTGGAGACATCCCGGCTGGCGGCCGTCAGCCTCGGCGCGGTTTTTCTGGGTGCGATGACCTACATCGGAAACGGTCCCAACTTCATGGTGAAGGCCATCGCCGAGCAATCGGGCGTGCGAATGCCGAGTTTCTTCGGCTACATGGCCTACAGCTTTGGTGTCCTTTTGCCCGTGTTTCTGGTCATGTCGCTCCTGTTTCTCTGACGGCTCTCCGGCTCTCGGAGATGCTCGTCGTCCACGGTGTCGACACGATCGAAATCCTCAAAGTCGCCCATGTCTCCGAGCAGCGCATCCCATCCGGAATCGATCGATCGCATCGGCGACGACGCCGGACTCGATCGCCTCGTTCGATCGCTCGCTTCCCACCCGTTCGTGGCCTTCGACACCGAATTCGTCTCCGAACACACGTACCGCAGTCAACTCTGCCTGCTCCAAGTGGCGGCGCCTGGCATCCTCGCGGCCGTCGATACGTTGGCGGTGCCTGACCTGACACCCTTCTGGAAGCTGCTGGCAGAACCGGGGCGGACAACGATCGTGCACGCCGGCCGTGAGGAATTGGGCTTCGCCTTCCATGCCGGCGCAGGGCTGCCGTCGCATCTTTTCGACGTGCAGATCGCCGCGGGTCTGGTCGATCACGAGTATCCGGCCGGATACGCGGCGCTCGTCCGCCGGCTTTTGGGAAAAGGCACCAACAAAGCTGAGACCAGGACCGACTGGCGCCGCCGCCCGCTTTCCGAGGCACAGATCACCTACGCGATGGACGACGTCCGCCATCTCGAGGATCTCTGGCGGTTGCTCGAGAGGCGGTTGGCCGAACTCGGGCGTACCACCTGGATGACGAGCGAGATGTCCGCCTGGCAGGCGGACGTCTGCGGTTCATTCCAGCGGAAGCGATGGCAGCGAGTGGCCGGACTGAACAGCCTTTCACGACGGGAGTTGGCACTGGCCCGCGAGTTGTGGCACTGGCGCGACGGCGTCGCCGAGGAGCGGGACATGCCCCCTAAGCGAGTCCTCCGCGACGACCTCCTGGTCGAACTCGCGAAGCGAAGGAATCCGGACGAGCGCGAGATCCGGGCCATTCGCGGCATGCAGCGCAGTGATCTCAAGCACATCCTGCCAGATCTCTCGGCGGCCATCGAGCGAGGACTGTCCGTCGCCGACGAGGATCTTCCGGGGGGAGAGCGGCACCGCTCGGCTCCTGCGGGCCTCAACATGCTCGGACAATTTCTGGCGACGGCGATTGCGGGCTATTGCCGCCAGGAAAGCATCGCCCCGGCACTGGTGGGCACCGCTTCCGACATGCGCGACCTGCTCGCGCACAAACTGGGGCACCTCGACGAGCCTCCCCTCCTCACGCATGGCTGGCGGGCCGAACTCGTCGGCGGAGTCGTCGACGATCTTCTCGCCGGACGGGCCGCCCTACGGATCGGCGACATCAACTCCAATGATCCGCTGGTGATCGAACGATTCGGCTGAACCTCGTGCATCGGTGACTGTGATCCCCCGGAGCGCAGGGCACGGGACACACAGACCTGGGTCATCGGTTCCCCCACATCGGCTACACTCCGTTCCCCGTCGGGCCGGCTCCTCCGTGGGTACGAGGAGGCGATGGAGACCGCGCCGACACGGCGGGAGTGGGCGATGAGGCGACAAATGATGACACCGTCGGCGATAAGCCGCGCGGTCTCTGCGGGAGCGTGGGGGATCGCACTCGTGACGGCCACGGCGGCGTGCCAACCGGCAGCCGCGCAGCCCGCCGAATCACTCGCTGGAATCGTCGCTCCTTCACTCGAGAAACGCCAGCTCGCGGGCGCTGTCC
>JBJTBB010000328.1:0-9149 GCA_046091125.1 Planctomycetaceae bacterium | reverse complement strand
TGATAAAGCTACCCGAAGGGCCAGCCGATACGTCGAACGCCACGCATCCAGGAGCGCTGCAAATCGCTCCATGCGTTGCAGAATCGTACTCTCAAGGCAGAAATCCGTGGCCTTCGATCGAGATCAAGCCATCGGTCGGCTGCGGCTTCGTTCGATTCCCCGCGAGGGTGTCTGACCGCTGACTCGCTCGGAAATTGGTCGCTTCCCTCACGGCTCGGCTCAAGATTAAAGGGGTTTCAGCCATCGACCGAGTGCTCAGATCCTCAAGATTGGTTTTGGCACGCGGGATGCACTTCTCTCAAAGTCCGTTTTCAGGCGGCGGCGTTCTTCGACACTTCACGACCCATGACGATTGCATCGCCGCTCTGGACACCATCGGCCGCCCATGGGGTTTGTGACGTCAATCGACACCATCGACCAACGGAAGATTGAAAATTAACGAGAGTGGGGTCCCCGACCTTTTTCGAGCGGGCGGTCGCCTTGCCCCTGACCCGCAGGCTCACGGCAGGATGCTCCTGCCAAGGTCGGGACCCCACTTTTTTCAGCTCTTCACCGATCTGGCAACACCCGTTGGCACTCGGCAGGGCGACAAGGCCCCCACCCCTCTGATCAGTGATTGATTCGGAGAACCGGGAAACCTCGCCGGCTTGACGCCCCCCCTGTCCGAACCGTAGTTTTTAGGGTCCCATTCAGTCGGGCTCGTTGGGCCCCTGCAGGCCTCCAGGGGATTTTTGCCAGCGTAGCTTCAATTGGCAGAGCACCGCATTCGTAATGCGGGGGTTGTGGGTTCGATTCCCACCGCTGGCTTGGTCCCGACATTACGGATTCCATCTCCCGAGTTGCGTTCGCTCTCCCTATCACCCCTCAGTCAGAAAGAATTTCGCATGGCGAGTTCGACTGCTTCCATGGCAGACGTCCGTGAGTGTGTCCTTGGAACCGGCCCTTTTGGGCCTGCGGAGGTTGACAGGCTTGCCGATGCTCTCGGTCGCGACGCTTCGGTCTTTCGCCAATTGCGGTCCGCCGTGCGCGAGTGTGAGGAGACAGGGGAGCGGAGCCCCGCAGCGGCCGTCCGGCTCGGTGTCTGTCAATATCTGCTCGGTCGGCTTCCTCAGGCAGTTGAGACCCTGAAGGCGGCAGACGGTGGCGCCATGGCGCATTTCTATCTCGGTCTTGCGCTCGTTGGACTTGCTCACCGGGATCATCGGATCGATGCAACCTCCAGCATCGAGATGGTTCACAAGGCCCAGGAGGCGTTTTCGGCTGCCGCCAAGGCTGGTTATGACGCTGTTTCCTGCCGTACGAAGGAAGCCGGTTGCTTTCGCCTCGCTGGTGAAATCGCCAAGGCCGATGCGGCACTCGCATCGGTGGCAGATGCCGCCGTCGCATCAGCTGATTACTGGTGCGAAATGGGATCTCTGGCGAAGGAGAAAGGTGATCTATGTGCGGCGTCCCAGCACTTTGAACGATCGCTGGCGGTCGACGCCGGTCACTCGGAATCGCTCTTTTCACTGGGAGTACTCAACGATCAAGCCGGTAACGACAAAGAGGCGCGGAGCCTCTTTGAGCGATCGCTCGAACGCTACCCTCAGCGAGTGGGGGCACTCGTGAATCTCGGGCTGCTCTATGAGGACATCGATGCCTTCGACAAGGCGCAGCACTGCTACGAGCGGGTGCTCGAGGCATTTCCCGAGAATGCGCGGGCGCGGCTTTTCCTCAAGGACTCCACAGCTTCGGGCGACCTGCAGACCAGTGAAAACCAGCAGCGTCAGCGAGACCGATTGGAGCAGGTCCTTTCCCTGCCGGTAAGCGATTTTGAACTGTCCGTAAGAAGCCGGAATTGCCTTGCCAAGATGGGAATTCAGACGCTCGGAGATCTCGCTCGCACGACCGAACGATCCATTTTGGAGAGCAAGAACTTCGGGGAAACGAGCCTCGTTGAAATCAAGGAGATGCTCGCCACCAAGGGCCTGACTCTTGGACAACTCGCTCCGCAATTGGGAGAAGACGAGGTCGCCACCGATGGGCAGGAAACCGTCCTCGAGCAGCAGGAGATCCACGGATTGTCACTGGATGAATTGAGCCTCTCCGTCAGGGCTCGCAAGTGCATGACGAAACTTGCCATCTCGACGATCGGCGAACTCGTTCGGCGGACGGCCGAGGATCTCATGGAGTGCAAGAATTTCGGGGTGACGAGCCTGAACGAGGTGAGGGAACGCCTCGCAGATCGTGGTTTGCGTTTGCGAGGCGAATAAGTCACGCATTGCTCCTGCGTTCGGGTCTTGCGGGGGAGTCTTGGGAGCGTCGATGCCGATGCTCCTTGAGCAGCGATGCTCCCTTAGCAGATCGCGTCGGCCTGGGAGCCAAGATGGCCCCGAGGGCTATCAATGCCCATTTCGCGTCCCCGAGGGCCCGGTAAAGCCCCTCCTCGGAGCTTTTTCCGAGGCTTCGAGTGAGTCAACACCGCAAAAACCCCTCTCCAGAAGGGTTCCTGCGTTGCGTTTGCAGCGAATCGGAGTAGTCTCAGATTTGGGTCAAGGACGGTCTGGGCCGGAGTTTGGACATCGATGACTGCAGCGAGTCTCAGGGAAAAACCGGTCCGTGATCTGGCCCGTCTTGCTCGTCAGCATGGCGTCACCGGCTGGCATGCCATGCGGAAAGATCAGTTGATCAAGGCGCTTCTCCGAAAGGCGAAGGCCCGACAGGCCGAACCTGCCCCCACTCTGATCGCGTCGCGCTCCTTCCGAACCGGCTCGTCCGCGGTCACGCGGTCGACGACTCGAAGTCTGGTTTCTAAGCCCTCGGGCATCAAAGTTTCCTCGGATGACGCCTCTGAACGGCACCAAGGCCTGAAGCGCCGCGAGTCGACCACCGTGCAGCCAACGCGACCCCCACGAGCGGGCGGTTCGACGGTCGCAACGCGTTCTTTCCAGCCGAAAACCGCTCTGAACGTCGGAAAGCCGGGCGTCATCGGTCGAAATGCCCATGGGTCCTCGTCTCAGAGCGTTCCTCATTCTCGTGTGGCGGATGACGCCGATGGGCTTTCCCACCAGCCCAGGGACCCGGAACTCGTCCGCAGGCTCGAGGAGGCGAAGGAAAAGCTTTCTCGGCTCAAAAGCCTTTCCACACCGCCCGAGAAGGGCAAACCAGCGAAACGGATGCGGGACCGAGCGGTTTTAATGGTCAGAGGTCCGCACTGGATGCACGTATTTTGGGAAGTTACCCCTCAGAGCATCGTTCGGGCCCAGGCAGCGCTCGGACAAGACTGGCATGGAGCCCGGCCCGTTCTTCGCGTTCTTAGGATCGAACGCGGTGGTCAGGCAACCCCATCAGAACGAATCATCCGAGAGATTGACATTCACGGTGGGGTCAAGAATTGGTTCATCGATGTCCGTGAGCCCCCGTTATCCTGCCGCGTAGAGATCGGCTATCGCGCGGCAACCGGTCGATTTCATTCGATTGCTCGAAGCAATGCAGTGGCCACTCCTCCAGTGACCCAGCCCGACACGCTGGACACACACTGGGGAGATATCGCCGACGACTGCGAAAAGATCTATGCGATGAGTGGGGGTTTTTCGACCGATGGCGGTGATGCAGAACTCCAAGAGCTATTCGAAGAGCGGCTGCAGAAGTCCCTCGGCCCGCCGGCCTCGCAACGTTCCGATAGCACACCGGAAGAAACGGCCCTCGCCAGGTCTGCGGAGTGTGATCTCGAACTCGATGCCGAAATGATGATCTACGGTGCGACAAGGCCCGAAGCATATGTGACGATTCAGGGTGAGCCCGTGAAATTACAGCCAGACGGCACATTTCGCATCCGATTTGCGTTGCCGAATCGCCGCCAGGTCATCCCGGTCGTTTCCAGCTCCGCAGACGGCGTCGTGAGGCGGACGGTTGTGATCGCCGTTGAGCGGAATACGAAGGTTATGGATCTGTGCACGCCTGAAACGGACGAATAGAGTCGCCCGTTCTGGTACGCAACTCGGGGTGGCCACCACGCCCCACAACCAAGGAGGGAACTGCGGGCGATACGTCTTCTGCCATGTCCGTGCTGCCGTCACACCATGCCGGTGAGCTCTTAACGAAGCTCGTCGGGGGCCAAACGACGATCGCGGATGCTGGATATGCCGGGCTTGCCTCGGAAATCTGGCCCCGTGATCGAGGCTCCCTCCTTTTAAGGAACGAGCTCTCCGCATCCGCGACGCCACGGCATTCCGGTGGATGACGTATCGCCCGCCGCTCCCTCGAGAGGCGACTCGAAACGCGACCGAACGACCTCGCTTCGAAGCTATCGCGTACCCGGTGAACAACCACCAGACTTAACGACCTCGATTACCCGCTCGGGGAAGCCACTGCCCGTAGAGCGACTCAGGCGTTCCTCCGAGGGCCTCGACAAACACTTCTTCAAACGGCTTCGGCCCGAGGGCTCCGAGCATCGGCACCAAACGAACCCCACCACCGCTGTTCGCCGTCAAAAACCGCTGCGACTGAACCGTTTCCGTGACGGGGTCGACTCCACCGGAAAAAAGCTCCGCTGCAGGTGGAGGGGATGACCTGGCCCCGCCCCACGTGGTTCCCCACTCACGGACGAGAGACGACTTGGGTTCAAGCCTTGAAACAGTGGTCCGAGCCGCTCCAACCGCAAACCACTTGGGCGCTCCGCGTGCCAGCCAAGCCGAGGCGGCTATCTGCTCTTTCAGCATCACATCGAGATCCCCCGTCGTTGCATCCGAACCAGGAGGAAGAATCACGCCATAGACGACATCTCCAGTACTCGCGGCATGAGCCGAAAATGGCTTCGGCCGCTCGGCATCGAGAACGTTCAACCAAAAACCGGAATAGTCATACGACTTTCGGCAGATGAACAGAACACAGCCTCCCTTGACCAAAGGGCCGCCGGAGAGGCCTTCGGAATACTCTTTCTCGAGCGATGCATACGCTTGTTCAGCCATGTCGGCGATGTCTTTCATGGCGGGCTCCGCCAAGTTACCGATGACACACACGTCCTTCCGGATTTCCTTCAACGGTTGTTCGTCAGGCACTCCCCTTTTGAAAACCTTTTCAGCCGCCGCAAAACGAAGCTCTCGAAGTTTTTCATGTGGCAGCCGTTCTGCTCGTCCGAGGGCAGCCACCACGTCGAGCGAATCCCCTGGCGATCCAAGGTCCAGCACGGCGCCCTCGTCGACCCACTTGCGAATCCGGGCGATGACCTCCGCGTCGAGCGCAGGTTTGCCAAGAGGCATCCGCTGGCCTTCAATGCCAACGCCCTGAAGCTTCCGAACCAGGAGGCTCTCCCCCCCACGACCAGCGGTGAAAGGGGTACCACTCTCCCCACCTCTCGAGAGTGTCGCAAAGGATTGCATCTGCAGCCGGGCGCGAGGATTCCGTCCGCTGTGACAACCCATACAGTTTTCGAGCAGCACGGGAGCCACATCGAAGGCGAACGAGACCGCCCCTTCCGCAAGTTTGGGCCGACTGGCAGCCTTTGCAGATTCGACCGCCACCGGAGCATCCAAGGCTGCTCGAGGATCACTTCCGTCAAAGGGTGCACCGGCGTCTATCCAGCGCACGAGGGAGGCCAGTTCGTGTGGCTCCTCCTTTCCTCCTCCCCGGGGCATGTCACCAGTGGCGATAACTTCCACGAGTCTGCTGGACTGGCCGCTTCCTGGTTGCACCATGCCACTCTGCATCAGCCCGGCATAACCCACCATCTGGAAATCGCCTCTTTTGCCCTGGACATGGCATCCGCCACACCGTCGCATGAGTACGGGCGCCACATCGTTGACAAAACTAGGAGCGTTGGCCGCCCCCGGAGCAGGACGAACAAACATGGGCTGATTTGACGTTCCTCCTGCCGGCTTGGACGAGTCCCCGGGTCGCGCTGTCGGCCGCGTCTGGCTTACTTTCGGAATCTCGAGGTCGGCAGGGTCGATGCCTTCGAGGTCCAGCGAAGCCTTGAGCTTGTTCAAACGGTCTAAAAGTGCTCGGGTTCCTGATGGCGGGCGGGGCTGAGACATCAGGTTGCTGTAGCCGGCAGCAGCCCTGGCGAACTCCTTCACCGCTCGGGTCGCTCGCCCCTGTTCCACAAGTTCCTCAGCCTCGTCGATGAGCTTCCGCACGTCCGAGGGCTTGGCGACCTCTTCCGAGGGCTCAGCTGCCATTCCGACATTTGTTGCGAAAAAGCCCAAGCATGCCACCGTCAGCGAGAGCCAGCCCCCCAGCCTTCGATGCCACGCGCAGACGGTGTCGCTGTCGCAAGGAAAAAGAAATGGGCTCGAACAAGTCTGACGAACATTCATGGTTCCGGCCTCCCAGCCACTGCAAAGATAACTGTATCACTATTCATCAACGGCCGCGAACCCACCAGGCGCCGGCTGCAAATCCCACAATCAGGGCCAGGGCTATGAAAAGCCCCTGGCACCAGACGAGCCATCCGGGGACGAACGGATACCGATTGAGAAACGGCCAATTCGCCTCACGATCTCCCGTCCTCCGGATTCCTGAGGACTGTTGCCCGCCGACCGTATCCATCAAGCGGCCCAATTCCTCCGCTGCACTTCCAATCGCCCCAATGCGCCGCTCCACATCCCGCTCCTCAAACCGCCCAGGATCCGCACTGGCCGAACGACCCGGCACGACGACCCGCGTGCTGCACTTCGGACACTCGATCGACGTTCCAGCCGTTCGAGAAGGGGCATAGAGTCTTGCCGAACACGATGTGCAACGGAAGTTGATTGGCATGGAACACTCTTCGTGGAATCCCGAAAAACGGATCTCGTCGAAGACGCTGCCGACGGTCCGCTCGATGCCCTACTCCCGTTCGTTCGAAAGGTCCACAGGGCGTCCACCGCGGTCAAGAGGGTCGGGTGTCTCCACCGATGGCAACGTAAACCCAGATTTGGACGTCAGGAGGAGGATGAATCCCCCGGCGGCCGACGATACGGCGACTGACGCCAGCCAAACGGCACCACCGCATGTCGCCACCAGGGCAAACCACCTACCGGCCTCGACGTCGCCCAATCCTCGCACCAACACCGAGAAGCCAACGAGAACCACTATGACCATCGGCAGCACGAAGATCGCTCCCGTGGATACTGCCAGGATCCATCGAAGCGATTTCATTCCCGATGCCCCCACAACTCGCGATTGCGTCGCGACCTCTTCGTCGCCCTGAACCAGTCGTCGCCCTGAATCATTCGACACCCCGAGCAAGCCACCGCAACGATGAAACCCGCCAAATGTTCCCCCGATTCGACAGTGTCCTCGCTTCGAATCGTCCGAAAATTCGACTTAACTCCACTGTACGACATTCTCCTCCAAACGGCAGAATGCCGGTAGACCCGGCTGGAACGAGGTCCCTCTTCATCGCCCCCTCCCGTCATGCACACGACCATCGACCACATCCGCTGGCCAGATAGCCGAATTGCCGTCAGCAGACTGGCATCGGTGATCGCCGGCATCACGCTGACCCTGGCTGTTCCGATCCTGGCCCTGGGCGACCGAATCGAGTTGAAGGATGGCCGAATACTCGAGGGACGTTTCGCACCAATCGGCAGCGTATCGAAGTCTGCGATCGACGCGCGAGGTGAACGAGCAGGCACCGGCATTCTCATGTGTGACGACGGCCTTACTCGCACGTTCGTCTCCCGGAGGCTCGTTGACGGGATCGAGGAGATCCCCTTCGAGCTTGGTTACGAATCCTTCGAGCTGCCCCAGCGGATCGCGGAATCCGGAAGGCGGGCCTCAGCCGTTGGAGGAATCCTCGCGGTCACCCCCTTCGACGACCGTGGGCGTCGGATCATTTCCCTCGGAACGACCGCTGGCCAGATCGATATCGTGCAAGGGATCACGCGGATCGGTGCTCGCACGACCCATGTCGCAGGGCTTTTAACCGACCGGCCAGTCGTCATCGAAATGCGACTGGCGACGTCTGCAATCCCGACATCCGAACTGCTTGCGATGCTTCGGGCCCTCGGAACCGACGACGACCTTCAGCATCGACTGAGAATCGTGCGAATGCTCGTCCAGTCTGACCGCCTGGATGAGGCTGAACGAGAGCTTGAGGAACTGATCCGGGACTTTCCCGACCGAGGGGACTTTCAGCAACAACGAGACATCGTCAGGCGGCTTCTGGCTGAAAAGATTGTTTCTGAGTTATCGCTACGGGTGAAAGCAGGCCAGCCCCTCCTCGCGCTCGAGATGCTCGAGTCATTCCCTGGCGACGGACTGGACGGCGAGACCCTCGAACTCGTTCGAGAACGACGCGATGCAATGCTCGACCAGATCGAACGAGGACGAACACTCGCTGATTCGATCGAGTCACACGTCGAATCGATGCCTGCGGGACCCGAGCGAGAGCAGGCTCGCCGTATCGCCGAGGATATTCGTGACGGATTGTCGTTCATATCGATTGACCGGCTCGAAACATTCGAGAGGCTCACCACCGAGGAGGATCTGCCGTCGTCTTCGGCCGTAGCGCTCGCCATGAGTGGCTGGCTCACCGGCGCGGGTGACTCACACGACAACCTCAAGCTGGCGCTTTCCCAACGACGCGTTCGAGACGGCATCCATGACTACCTCAACGCCCCTGACACCGCCAGTCGTGAAGCTGTCTACCTTCAACTGGTCGAGGAAGAGGCGTTCGACCCCCGCACGGTCAGTCGATTAGTGAGTGCCATGCGGCCCCCCAAGGCCCCTCCAGATCCGGACGCAACGGGGATCAGGAGACTGGAGGTTTCGATCCCTCCATCAAACGAGGGAGGGGATGACGGCCGCACATGCGAGTGCCTGGTCATGCTTCCGCCGGAATACGACCCGCTCGGGCGCTATCCGGCGATCATCACGCTCCACGCCGATTTTTCGACGCCCACACCGCAAATCGACTGGTGGTGCGGCGCCTCGAACGAAGATGGTGTGCGTTACGGCCAGGCCGGGAGGCATGGTTACATCGTCATCGCCCCCCAATGGCTGGAAGATGGCCAATCCGCGTATGGCTACTCGGCCCGCGAGCACGCGTGCGTTTTGGCGGCCTTACGGGAGGCATGCCGTCATGTTGCAATCGACTCCGATCGGGTTTTCCTCAGTGGACCCTCGATCGGCGCCGATGCCGCCTGGGACATCGCCCTCTCGCATCCCGACATCTGGGCGGGCGT
>JBJTBB010000327.1:0-3497 GCA_046091125.1 Planctomycetaceae bacterium | reverse complement strand
CCCTACTAACGGCCGCTGGTGCGGGAGCCGCCGGGGCGATCCTACGCCCCGCCTCGCTGCGTGCTGCGGGCGCGAACGATCGGCTGCGAATCGCGGTGATCGGATGCGGCGGCCGCGGCATGGGCAATCTTTCACAGGTTGAGAAGGGCAATGAGATCACGGTGCTGTGCGATGTGTACGAGCCAAACCTGGCCAGAGCAGGTGAGAGGCATCCACGCGCCCGCCGCCTCTCCGATCTCCGTCGAGTGTTCGACCATGCCGGCGACTTCGACGCGGTCGTCGTGAGCACCTGCGAACACACCCACGCGTACGCCACGCTTCCCGCACTGCGGCTCGGAAAGCATGTCTACTGCGAAAAGCCGCTCTCGTGGAATGTTGACGAGGCACGTCGAGTGCGACTCGCGGCACGCGACGCGAAGGTGGCGACGCAGATGGGGATCCAGATCCACGCCGGTGACAACTACCGACGCGTCGTGGAACTTGTCCGCTCCGGAGCGATCGGCCCTGTGTCCGAAGCCCACGTCTGGGTGGGGCGCGCCTGGGGACTGCATGCGTCGGCCGACGAGGCGAAGCGGCATGGCGACATCGTGAGCGTGATGGAACGGCCCTCGGCAGCCGAGGCGGTGCTGGCGGGTCTCGACTGGGACCTCTGGCTGGGCCCCGCTCCGGTTCGGCCTTTCAACAGCGTCTACTTTCCGGGTCCCAAGTGGTATCGCTGGTGGGACTTTGGCAACGGCACGATGTCGGACCTTGGCAGTCACTGGAACGACCTGCCGTTCTGGGCGCTCGATCTGGATGCCCCGACCTCGATCGAGGCTTTCGGCCCACCGCCGCACCCGGAGATCGCGCCTGCATCGATGCGGGCGGTCTACGAGTATCCCGAACGGCGTCTCGCCTCCGGTCAGACACGTCCCCCGCTGACCCTCACCTGGTACCAGGGCACCGAGCGACCGCCGCAGGTGACTAACGGCACGATTCCAGCCTGGGACTCGGGCTGTCTGTTCGTCGGCACGAAGGGCATGAGCCTCGCCGACTATGGGAAGCATGTGCTTCTGCCGGAGAAGGACTTCGCCGGCTTCACGAGGCCGGATCGCTCCATTCCATCGTCGCCCGGTCAGCACGAGGAATGGCTCGCAGCCTGCCGGGGCGAGGGTTCGGCAACCTGTGGCTTCGAATACTCAGGCCTGCTCACCGAGGCCAATCATCTGGGCAATGTGGCCTATCGTGTCGGGCGGAAGATCCGCTGGGACACCGTCGCAATGACATGTCCGGGCACACCCGAGGCAGCACCAGTCCTCACCCGTGCGCCGCGCGCAGGCTGGAGCCTTGGCTGACGGTCGGCCTATTTCCTCAGGCCGACACCCTCAGCCCAGCAGGGCCTCCTTCATCTGGTCAAGAACGGTTCGAAGACGGGCAACGTCACCACCCCCCACCTCGGCTGAGACCCAGCCGGTGAAACCGATCTCCCGCAACGCCGCCCGCACGCTCGACCAGTCGATGTCTCCCGCAGTGATGTCGACGAAGCCCTTGCCCTTACCCTCGGCATCGGCTCGGGCGTTGGAGTACCCCTTGATGTCGAGCTTCGCGATCCGTGGCCCAAGTTCCCTCACCCACGTGGCCACGTCGCCATAGCGGGCATGATTGCCAAGATCGAAGAAGGCCCCCACCCAGGGGCTGCGAAAACTGTCGATGTAGTCGGCGAACGGCTTGACGGATTGATTGCGCGGACCGTCGTCGTCATAGAACATGCCATTCCAGACATTTTCGAAGAGAATCCGCTGTCCGAGGGCAGCCGCGAGCGGGATGGCTTTCCTGATCTCCTCACGCGCCCGGTCCGGCCCCTCCGGCCCGTCGCCCTTCGTGCCCACCACGATCAGCACGGCACTGCCACCGGCCGCATGCGACAGCCGCAGGCAGTGCTCGAGATTCGCGAGGCCCGTAGCCCGTTTGGCGGCGTCCACACTCGTGAGGGTGTCCCGCCAATGGGAATGGTTGATGGCGTTGTGGACGAAGACACCCGTCCGTCGGACCGCCTCCCGTAGTTCATCAGGGGTCACCGAACTCGCGGCATCGAAATCGACACCATCCATGCCCGCCTCCCGGGCGGCAAGCAGCCGCTCGTCAAGCGAGCCTCCTTGCGTCATGCCATACTTGCAGGAAAAGAGCAGTCCACCCGGTGCTTGGGGCGGCACGGGGAAACGGCCTTCCCGAGCGGCGTCCTCCGCGGCACAAGCCAGTCCTGACCGATCGGTGGACCTGGCAAGACCGGCTCCGATCACACCGGCGACGGCACTGCCAAGGACGCGGCGCCGAGAAACACCGGCCCTAACGGTCCCCGAAAACGGTCGAATCATGGTATGCACTCCTCCGGCAGCGGTCCGTCTCGGCAGACTGAGGTCGGGAATCAGAACGTCTCGAGAAACGCCTTGGCCTTCGCCGCGAGACCACCAGGTGACTTCCTGATGTCCTCGACGAATGCCGCCAGGGCCGCCCCCTTCGCGGCATCGGCTGCGGTCACGCGAGCCACGAGGTCGTCATAGATCGACGCTTCGCTCCCCATGGGACTGCCCGAGGCGTAGCCCTCGATCATCGACCTGGCCTCACCGACTGGGTTTGGCGCGTTTTCGAGCAGCCTGTCCTGCTGAGAAGGATCGAGACGGGAACAGCCCGCAGGAAGCGCGGTGGCGACAACCACGAACAAGGCAGACCAGACACTCCGGCGCATGGCTAGCATCTTCCTCCGAAGGGGAGCATCAGGACGTCGATCAGGGTAGAGCATTGGTCGCGCCATCCGACCGGTGACCGAGCCTCTGGAAGGTCAGCAGATCGACCGAATTGGCGATGGTGATCACAGACCCGTCGGCGAACACAGCGCTGACGTTACCCGGATGGCGGCTTCTCGGGGGGAAGACACCCCATCCGCCATCGAAGGCCTGCCCGGGAGTACCGCTCCCTCCGGACGGATACTCCCAGTTCGGTGGAACGGTCGTAGTGATGGCCGCGGAGGCATGGCCATACCAGCCCCACTGCTGACCACCGTTGCCCCTCCAGGATCCCGCACCGCGATTGGTCGTTCCCATGGTCAGCACCTAAACGAGGGCACCCGACTGCGAATCTGCGCATACATCGCCCCGGCGGTGCCGTTCAGATTGATCGCATCGAACGTGGATTGCTGTTCGAGAAACGGGAGGAGCGGATAATTGGCTCCCATGCACTCCCAATTTTGCCAAGTGGTGCCGGCATTGGGATGCCAGCGATTGGAGGGAAAGCTGCCCTTCGCCGAGTTGTAATTGTGCATCGCAAGACCGAGCTGCTTGATCTTGTTTCGGCACTGGCCGCCACGAGCCGACTCGCGAGCCGCCTGAACCGCCGGCAGGAGGAGCCCTTCGAGGACGCCGATGATCGCGATGACCACGAGCAGTTCGACGAGCGTAAAGCCTTTCACGAGCCAATGGCCGGAGCGACGGTCGGACTGGATCGACCTTGAACCGTTGAAC
>JBJTBB010000326.1:0-3010 GCA_046091125.1 Planctomycetaceae bacterium | reverse complement strand
CACCAACGCCGACTCGGGGCGAGCGAGACCCCGGGGCGAGCTGGCGATCTGAAGGCCGTCATGTCGACGCCGCGCCGGCCGAGCGCACAGGTCTCAACGGGGCCATCGCCGTGCCCGTTCGAGGGAATCTGCAGTCGGACGAGTGCCGTTATCTTCTTCGCCATGGATCCCATCGGCGGGAATAAGTCCGCGAAAGTTGTACCACCCAGAGGTTCTTATGCCAGTCGCGTCACTTCGGATTCAGATAAGCGTTGTCCCTCAGCGGCAGCGCGCCTGCCAGAGCGAGGCCAGACTCACCAGACAGACGGCTTCCGATCGGCTTAGGGCAGACTTCCTGCAGAACCGTCGCTCCTGTTGGCTGCGTTCTGGAAAACCGTCGTGTCCACCGAATACGACACCGAACGAACCGAGCCGTCACAGAACACGAATTGCGATCCACCCAGATGTGCCGACCCGAATGCTAGATCACAAGCGTCGACCCCAGTCGCCCGGTCGATGGTGGGCGGATTAGCTGCAAAACGGATCGTGTCCCAATCCCAGCCCGCGGAATAGCCCTCGTTGTCTGTGCACTGCATCGTTCGGGAGGCGGTCAATCTGCGGTCGAGCCGCTTTTCCCCGAGGAGGAGAGTCTTGGAGAGGCCATCGACGATCTGCTTGGCTCCGATTTCCTTTATTCCCGTGAACGACGTCCCACCCCGCACGATCGTGCCGTTGCGGCCAGCACCCCAGTCGAACCCGGTACCGGTCTCGACGCCGCCGTTACCGACATAATCGTTCATCGCGCGGCCGCTGATGGCCGTCGGCCCGCGCCTGCTCGGGCAGAAATACGACGAGATGTTCGTCCCGCGAACGAGCACGTCATTGGTATTTTCCCAAATTGGGGCGTTGTCAACGTAAGGCAGCAGTTGATAGAGCACGCCCCAGTTCTGGTTGGGCGCTGATCGTGGGAGGCCACCGATGAACTCTCGTGGGCTTGACCAATCGATCCCACCGTCTGGAAAGAAGCGTCGGGCATCATGGTGATTCTGACAGGCAAGTCCGATTTGCTTGAGGTTGTTGACACACTGGCTGCGTCGACCAGCCTCCCGAGCCGCTTGCACGGCTGGTAGAAGCAGGCCGACAAGCACTCCAATAATCGCGATCACGACGAGCAGTTCGACGAGCGTAAATGCGGAGGGACTGGTCAGACGACGATGATCAAGGCGTAGAGTCGAGTACACAATTGATTTCGACAACATGGAGATTGCTCCTCACGGCCGTTCCGTCGATGCTGGAAACCGAGCTTTAGCAAATGCGTCTGCCGGCATCAGCATGACTCCCATAGCGGTAAGCACCAGACGTCCCTTTGCCCCACCTGTTTTTTCGTGGGCGATGACGAGTGGATTGATGTCCATCCCACTTTGGGGATCGGTGCCCCAAAAGACCGTTATCGGTTCGCCATCGATAGGGGACCGAAGCAGCTCGTCGACGCCCATTCCAGCCGGACAGAATGCGAGAAGATCTTCAGCTGAGCGGGGCGGAGAGCCTCGCTTCAGCGTTGCTCGACGATAGACTTCGCCAAGTGCCACCAATCGATCGAATCCCGCGGAAGCGGTGGACTCATCGACGGAAGCCGCTCCGCAACCCAGCAGCATTCCAGCCATGGTCAGGCCGACGAGGAACTCGTGAACCGACTCGTATTTGAAGGGGTAGGTTGTCACGGTGGCTCATCTCACAGATCGGCCGACTGATTTGGGGGTCGGGGCAGACTCCGATGAAAGCTCGAAGGCAAGATCGCGGGCGCCACGGGCAAGAGCGGCGCTCAAGCCGGAGGTCTCCGGATCGCTGTACCGCTTCGGGACGATGTACTCGACAGGCGGGCCGCCCTCCCCGCTGGCAGTTTCCGCATCTGCACCCCCCGCCGCGTTCGGCGACTGTTGTTTGAGCAGCATGACGACAACGCGGTAATCACCCGGAGGAACCCCCGGCGCACCCGCTGGAAGCGACGCTACAAACCGGCCATCCGGGCCCGTTCGAGCAGAAGCTGGTCTCCCTGGACCCTGAGGGATGAAAGTGACCGTTGCTGCGACAACGGGGCTGCCGTCGAGCAGGACAACTCCTTCAGCCGGGACGAGTCCGTTTCCGCAACCAGCGGAGATCGCTACCAGCACGGCGACAATCACAGCCCTCGTTGAACCGCATCGGCGGGCATCCATCGATCGGCTCCTGAAACGTCATCAATCCCTTCGTCGATCCCAAAGACAGGCGAGCGGTCGCTCCAAGAGCAGTCGCGTAACGGAACTAGAAAGACACCGCCCTGCCGTCTGCTTTGCCGCCGAGATATTGATAGGTCCAGTGGTCGATGGACTCGTTGAGGAAGGTGACCGCTCCATCTCCAAGGAGAAAGGTCGCCCCGCCTGGGTGCATCGACTTAAATCCCAGTTCCGTATTCCAATTGCAACGGGCACCGCAGCCGTCTCCGCCGGCCGAGGCAACATCGGGTTTACACGAGTCGTAATTCATCGGAATCTGTGTGCTCACGAGACCGCAGCCGTTGTTGGTGTTTACCCATCCGCCGTTGGCGTGGCCCGAGCAGGTGGGGCGGTTTTCGCCAAAAAAAATTGTCTTGGAGAGACCGTCCGTCACCTCCTCGAGGCGACAGACTCGTGCCCTTCGCTTCGTAGCATCCCATCCACGCACGAAGGGACCGCTGACACCGACCGTTCCGGATCCAGGCGTGAAATAAGCCGTGTAGGCGTTTGTGCATGTGCATGGAGTGAGGTTGTTTCCGGCGGCGGACAGTGGCTGGGCCCCGGCGGAGGCGAAGTAGTTGCATTTCCCAACGCTTGTATTGATGTTCAGGTCGGAATCGGTGGGGCAGCGATACCCTGGAACGTTCGTTCTCCAGACGCGGCTGCTCGAACCAGGCAAGACCGTCTCGTCGATGCGGTTTCCCGACTTGCCGTTGGTGTTGTTGCTGATGAGCGTGAAGTCATAAAGGCTGAAGAGGGATTGCAGATCCATATAGGGC
>JBJTBB010000325.1:0-6986 GCA_046091125.1 Planctomycetaceae bacterium | reverse complement strand
GGATCCGACGGCGCCGGCGGCGAACGCGGAGACACCGACGACCTACGACCGACCTCTCGAGACCTTCGACACGGCGATTGGTGTCGCTCTCGAACGCGCCATGGATGATGCATCCGACCGCCGGCTCGCGGGGATCGTCCTTGTCTCGGACGGAAGATCCACGGTTCCGCCCGATCCGGAAGCGGTCGTTCGACGGGCGGCCGAGGCATCGGCCGGCGTCCATCGCGCGCCGGTGTTCACGGTTCCAATCGGGGCCTTCGTGCCTCCCAGGGATCTGATCGTCTCCGATCTGCTCGCTCCTCCCGAGGCTGCCCTCGACGACACGATCCCGGTCGCCGCCAGCGTGTCCTGCGTCGGCTTCGCCGGCCAGTCCATCACCGTCGAACTCCGCGATGCGGCGGGCACGGTGCTCGACAGCCGCCCCATCGCGATCCCGAACGCGAATCCCGCCGGGAGCCCGGGAACCGCGTCCGATGAAAAGGATCGTGCGGACGCGGGTGCCCGAAGCGCATTTCGCGCTGACGTCTCCTTCAGTTGGAAGGCCGAACGAATCGGCACGACGCTGCTCGAGGTCGTAATCCCCGCGGAAGCCGGAGAGGCGGTCGACGACAACAACTCAGCGACCGTGTCGGTCGACGTCTCGGATCGAAAGACGAAGGTGCTGGTACTTGATCATGCCCCACGATGGGATGTGCGATTCATTGACCACGCCATCCGCCGCGACACAGGATTCGAGCCGACCCTCCGCATCACCACCAGTACGGATGACGAGAGCGCGACGATCCCCCGTACCGTCGACGAGTGGTCGGCATGGGACCTGGTGCTGGTGGGAGACGTGTCCCCCGAACTGCTCGATACCGAGCGACAGCGGGGTCTCGTGGAGGCGGTGCAGGCACGTGGCACCGGCGTTGTGTTCCAGCCGGGCCCTGACTTTCTGCCACGGAGCTATCGAGGCGAACCGTTGGCCGAACTCTTTCCCGTCGAGATCGATGGCACGGCCGGAGACGGTTCGGCCTTCATCGAGGCGGCCGACTTCAAGCCGCTCCGCCTTTCCATCACGCCCCGCGGTGCGATGCATCCCGCCTTCGCCCTCGGCGGCGATGCGTCCCGCAATCGGGAACGATGGTCCGAAATGCCATCGTTCTTCCGTGCCGCGGCAGCCGTGTCACCGAAACCTGCCGCCACGGTGCTCGCCGAGGTGGAGGCACCGGGAACGGGCGGCGGCTCGATTCCTGGACGAGACGGTCGCGATCCGATCGTGCTCGTCGCCGAGGCCCCCTCGGGCAGCGGACGAGTGGCATGGATCGGTACCGACGAAACCTTTCGTTGGCGCCGAAACGTCGGCGATCCTCTGTTCTGGAGATTCTGGGGGCAGGCCCTGCGCAGCGCGGCCCGACGGGACGACCGTGCCGCAGATGCCAGTTGGCTGTCGGTGAGTCCACGGACGGTGGAGCCTGGGTCGGCGGTGTCGATTGAACTCAATCTCGTCCGGAACGAGACCGGCCCGGATCCTCGAAGTGGTGCGCCGACAGCGGGACGACGACCGGTCGAGACGGCTTCGCAGCGGGTGGCGATCAATCCGGGATCGGACCTGATTGTGGACTTGAAGGCGGGCGGGCGACCCGGCTTGTACACCGGCACGATCACCCCCGAGGCGCCCGGTCGATACGAAGTGAGACATCTTTCCGTCGCGGACGGCGAACCGGAGCTGGTGGGTGAACTGGTCGTCGACACGCCACGCCGGGAACGGTCTACCGTATCGGTCGATCGCGAGGGTCTACGGTCGCTCGCGGACCTGACCGGGGGAGACATGGTCGAGATCGAGTCATTCTCCTCGATTCCGTACAGACTGGATGAGCGGTTTGCCGCCGCGTCTCCCGGAGAACCGGCCGGAGCGGAGAGGCAATCGAGACTCGAGGACGACGTCTGGGACACCTGGCCGGTGTTGGCGTTGCTCGTGGGACTCTTGTGTGCCGACGTCGCCATCCGTCGTCTGAGTGGATCAAGCTGACCTCAGGATGCAAATCATGAGTCCCATGCCGCCCGTCCCGATGATGCGAATTGTCCCGCGACAGGTCGTCACCGCGATGGTCGTCGCCGTACTCGTCATGGGCTCGACCGTCTCTCGGCCACTCTTCGCCCAGGATCCAAGCGATCGTGAACTCGTGCGGGTGGAGGCTGCGGTCGACCGCGGGCTCGAATACCTCGCCTCCCGTCAGCAGGCGGACGGCTCATGGCCGCAGGGCGTTTCCCAGCGACCCAACACAGGAGTGAATGCCATCTGCCTGCTCGCCTACATGGGGCGGGGACACGTGCCGGGCAGGGGGCCCTTCCGGGAAACGGTCGGACGGGCCGTCAAGGGACTCACCGACTCGCGACAGAAGGATGGTCTGCTCGTCTACCCGGGCGGCAATTCTCATGGGCCGATGTACGAGCACGCCCTGGCGACGCTCGCCTTGATCGAGGTCTCCGGTTGGATGACCGACACGGCGATCCGCGAGATCTGTCAGCAGGCGGTCGACCTGATCGTGGCTGCCCAGAACCCCGAGGGTGGCTGGCGTTACCAGCCGAGGCCCCAGGATGCCGATCTCAGCGTCACCGTGATGCAGGTCGTGGCGCTGCGAGCGGCCCAGAACGCACGACTGCGCGTCCCGCAGGAGACGCTCGACAAGGCCGTGGCCTATGTGAAGAAGTGCGCGAAGTCCGAGGGCGGGTTCGCCTATCAGCCGGGGCAGGGCGTGAAGGACGCCCAATCAGCGGCCGGCGCTCTCTGTCTGCAACTGCTCGGCAGATTCGACGACCCCGACGTTGGCAAGGCGTTGGCATCGCTGCAGAGCCGGGTCTACCGACCCGAGATGGACCCCTACTTTCACTACATGAACTACTACTCCATGCAGGCCCACTTCCAGGCAGGTGAGGAGGAATGGGCCAAGTGGCATCCGCGCGTCCGCGCGCTGCTGCTTGAATCGCAGCAGTCCGACGGTTCCTGGCCGGGCTGGGGCGAGGAGCGGATCAACGGTCCGGCCAAGTGTTATTCGACGGCGATGGCCTCGATCACGCTCGAGGTCTACATGCACTATCTACCGGCCTATCAGCGTTAGCGCACGGTCTACCGGCTTATCAGCGCGAACTCGCGGGCCGTCGTCTCAACGCCAGTTTGAGACGAACGACACGGTGCCGACGGCCAGGAACAGGCCGATCGCCACGAGGGTCGCCAAAAGAATGGCGATGCTGCGACCCGCCCAGAGGTCGTCCCGAATCATCTCGGTCCGCTCGGGTTTTTCAAACGAGGCATTCCAGACCGGGAAGGTCCGCTCGTCGTACACCCAGTCGGTCCGTTCCTCGAATCGCTTTTGGTTCATGCGGAGACGGCCGGCGGCAACTCCGGCGGTTAGGATGGAAGTCATGCAACTCCCAAACCTTACCGCCCTGGAATCTCCCGTGCCAGTGGGACCTGGTGACCTCACGTCAGGCGTCAGGCGTCAGGCGGGAGAACCGGCGGTTCGACACCTTCTCGAGCCTGCATGCGGCATCGAGGGCTGGCTGACCGAGCAGTCTGCACCGGCCTGGCGGGCCAGGGCGATCCGCCGCTGGATGCACGCCAGGCGGGCTCGATCCTTCGAGGAGATGACCGACCTCCCGAAGGATCTGCGAGGTCGGCTCGCGGATCACTTCACGATCTGGACCATGTCGGTGACCCGGCATCTGGTGGCTGACGACGGAACGGAGAAACTCCTGCTCACGCTCGCCGATGGCGAGAGGATCGAGTGCGTTCTGTTGCGGGATGGTGCGAGGCGGACCGTCTGCATCAGTTCGCAGGTCGGCTGCGCCATGGGGTGCGTGTTCTGTGCAAGTGGCCTCGACGGCGTCGTGCGGAATCTCTCAGCCGGCGAGATTGTCGAGCAGCTGTTGCTTCTGGCCCGCCTGCTCCCGGAAGACGAACGCCTCAGCCACGTGGTCGTCATGGGAATGGGGGAACCACTGGCGAACCTCGATCGACTCCTGCCCGCGCTTCGTGCCGCCCAGGATCCCGACGGTCTCGGGATTTCATCCCGACGCATCACGGTCTCGACCGTCGGGCTGCCCAAGAGCATCGATCGCCTCGTTGAAGAGCACCCGGGATGGCACCTGGCGGTGTCACTGCACGCGGCGGATGATGAACTCCGCTCGCGGATCGTACCGGTGAATCGCGCGATCGGTCTGGCGGAAGTGATGGCCGCCGCGGACCGTTATTGGGAGTCGTCCGGCCGCCGTCTCACGTACGAGTACGTGTTGCTCGGAGGGGTCAATGATTCGGCCGGCGACGCGAGAAAGCTCGTGGCGCTCCTCGACAAACGGGCGGCGCTGGTGAACGTGATCCCCTACAACTCGGTGGAAGGCCTTCCCTGGCGCGAGCCGACGGCTGCGGCGACCCGCACGTTTCTCGAGATTCTTCGGAACGCCGGTGTCAACGTCCAGGTTCGGAAGCGGAAGGGGGCTCGGATCGACGCCGCCTGCGGCCAGCTGCGCCGATCGAATGCGCGACCGCGGGAGACCACCGGCTGAACCGCCACCGGGCTCGGACGCCAGTGCGGTCGACAAAAAACTCTGGCGTCGCGCGGTTGTTTACACGAGCCAGCCGACGACGAGGACGACTGCGAGCACCGTGCCGAGGATTCCACCGAGCCAGCCCAACCACTGGATGGTGGCGACCCTGATCCCCTCGGGCGATTCATGGTGCGTCGCGGCGAAGATGATGCTCGCCACGAGCACGAGCGGCAGCCCGAACACGAGCCCCGGCAACCAGCCAAACAGCGCGAGGAGGGGTGCGTGCATTCCGCCGTCAGCGACCAATAAGCCCATCGTTTCGAGTGGTCCGCTCACGTGCTGGCCCCTTCGTGGGGTCCCTCGTCACCCTCGTCCCCAGATCCCTCGGGAACCCCGAGTGGTCCACGGAGGGCGTCATAAACAACCAGCGTGTTCAAAAGGCCCGCGAGCATCGTGTAAAGCGTGCCGATCTCAAACCATCGCCCGAGATCGCGATGCCACTTCGAGAGTTCGTCGCCGCTTGGTGGTGCCATGAATCCGTCTCGTTCGATTCCCTGCCCGCCTCCCCGGAACGACTTGAGGATCGCCGGAATGGCCGCCACGCCCGTGCCCGCCTGGCAGAGATACGCCCAGCGCTTCTGTCCGGGGCGCCAGTCGACGTAGACCGCCTTCCAATCCCCGAGTATGAGTCCCGTCGCGAACGTTCCAAGGATCGTGACCATGAACAGCCAGCCCTTGAAACGCCGCCCCTGGTAGAGCTGACCGAGTCCCGGAATGGCCCAGGAGAGTGCGGCCGCCACCCATGGGTCACGGAGATCCACCGGCTCGCCGTCGTCTGGCGAAATCGCCACGTATCGGATGGTCGGCGGCGGGTTGTTGGTGGGACGCATGGACGATTGCGTCCGATGCTAGCCGGTTTTGATCAGCCCCACAAACGCCTGACCGGTCTCACGCGTGCCGGTGCCTGGACCCTTCCGGTCACCAGGCCCTCGCCGCCCCCGACGCTCTCGGACTCAGCAGCCAGTTCCCGCCAGGCTTTCTCCACTCGGGCGGAATCGACCACGTTCAAACCCTCACCGGCGGCGGCGACGAGCGACAGACCGGCGAGTTTCACCACCAGTCGGGGCACGCCTCCGGCCAGTCGTGCGAGAGTCCCGATTGCCGGCTCCTGAAAAAGTTCCCGTTCGATGCCGGCTCGCCGGACAGCCGACTGAATGAAACCCGCAACGTCGGCCTCCTCCCATGCCGTCAGTTCCACCCGCACGCCGGCCCGCGAGGGACGGTCCTTCGGCATCCGGGCGAGTCCCGCGTGCCGTGTCGTGGCCACCACCAGTAATCCGGCATGCCGGGCTTCAGGAGATGTCACTAGCCGTGCCATCCCTTCCAGGCAGTCGGCCGGAGCCAGGTCGACGTCGTCCAGGATGATCGCCGTCGGCCGCTCCATGAGCGTGTTTTCCTGGAGTCTGTCATCCAGTTTCTGCCACGGACGGAGAGGCTCCTCGCGACTTTCCGGCTCCAGCGGCAGGCGATCGAGGAGCATCGGCAGCCAATCGCCTTCACCGAGTCCTCGAACCGGCAGGAGCACGGTTTCAGCTGACAAGGCTCCGAGCCGCCGAACGGCCATGCTTGCCAGATGGCTTTTTCCGACTCCGGTATCGCCGGTCAGGATTCCGAAGCGGTGACGGCTCTCGAGAAGCCACTCGATCCGGGCAATCGCCTCGCGTTGAGGCCCGCCCATGTAAAAACTCAACGGATCGAGCGATCCGTCGAAGGGGTTGCTCTCGAGACCAAAGGCATCACTTAGCATGTGCGGAGTGTAGGAGAACACCCCCGCCGACTGAACAGGAAAAAACCCCGTGTCTGAGCGGTTTTACATCGAATCCCCTCCCGCCGACGGCCGGGCCGTGCTCCCTGCGGATGAGTCTCGTCACCTCGTCCGCGTCCTGCGGGCACGGGTCGGGGATGCGGTGCGGCTTTTCGACGGGCGAGGAAGCTCATGGATCGGCCTCGTCGATCACATCGATCGTGAGCGCGTGATCGTGGCCGTGAGTGCCCAAGACCAATCGCCCGAACCGGCGCAACGGCTCACGATCGCCACGGCCCTGCCCAAAGGCGACCGGCAGAAGTGGATGGTCGAAAAACTCACCGAATTGGGCTGCGCGCGGCTCGTGCCTCTCGACACCACTCGCAGCGTCGCGGAGGGAACGACGGCGGCTACCACCCGGCTCCGACGCAGCGTGGTCGAGGCCTGCAAGCAGTGCGGCCGCGACCGTTTGATGGAGATCGAACGCAGCTCCAGCCTCGCGGACCTGATCGCTTCCGGTTGGACGAAGTCATCCGCAACGATCGTGGCCGACCCTGCGGGCGAGGCGGCGGGGTCGGTCATCGCAAGCCTACAGAACTTCGGTGATCTCCTGGCCGTCGTCGGGCCGGAGGGCGGCCTCGCCGACGGCCAGGAG
>JBJTBB010000324.1:0-16602 GCA_046091125.1 Planctomycetaceae bacterium | reverse complement strand
TCGATGAAGACGCGCCCCGGCGCGGCGCCGGCCCGGCGGGCAGGCCTACTTACTCGCGGATCCTGGCTTGGTCGGCGCCGGGAAAGTCCGCGGGAACCTTCTGGGTGACCTTGCCGGTGGCGGCCCACTCGGCGCCGCGCTGCAGCGTCGTGATGAACCCGACGCACTCCTGCGAATCGTTGCCGTGTCCCATGGGCGTGTGGAACACGCGACCCTTCCCATACCGAATCGCCATCATCATAGGCTCATGCCTGCGGGTCTTCGGACAGTAGGCCGTTGCCAGCACCTCCATATTCTCAGCCGGACCGCGGAGGCTGTCGTAGAGTTCGTCGTTGGCGTGCATCCATGTGGACGGCATTCCCCTGGTGACCGGATGGGCTGGGTCGCGGATCACCACCGCGAACGGAGACTGCGGCCCATGGCTGCCGCCGGGACCTGGCGACGCATCACGAACGAGTTTGCCCTCGTCATTGAAGTACACGTACGGTCCGTTCGTCTCGTTCCGACCGCCCCATCCACCCAGACCGATCATGGCGTTGTAGGCCTTCCAGTCAGGGAATGAATTGTCGGCCGCATGCACCGCCACGAACCCACCTCCTTCCTCGACGTAGCGTTCGAAGGCTTCTTTCGTGGATGACGACCAGGCCGCGGCGCCGTGTCCAAAATTGCTCACGACCAGCGAGTAGGAGGCGAAGGGAGGAGCAAAGGCTGGATCCTCTCCCTTTGGCTCATGCGTGACGACGTCCACCCGAAAGCGTCCGCTGTCCTCGAGATACCTTTTCATCATCTTGGTCGTCTGCGGCCAGTTGCCATGGTTATTCTGCCCATCGACGATCAGCGCCTTCGCTGGCTCCGCCGCGGTGGCCGTCAGGGTCGTCTTGAAGAGCACAATGGCGATGACGCCAAGGCTGCGGATGAGGCTCGATGGCATGGAAAACTCCCCGGTCTGGCGAAGGGTGCACGATAGACAGAACGTCGGGATGGTACCCTCGGTGGCTCGGTCAGGCCACGGGCCACCTGGGAAGTCCGGCTCCCGCTGATCGCCCCGCTCACCGCCGATCGAAAACCCGACACCAGAAGGAGCGACCGATGCACCGATCCCCCCCTGTCCTGCTTGTCGCCCTGCTCGTCATGGCTCCGACCGCCATGAGCCACCGTGAGACCGCCGCAGCCGACCCCAAGCCGCCAGCAGGGCGTCCCGCCGGCTGGAAACTTCTTCTCCACGAGGGTTTCGAGACGTCAGCCGTGCTTGGCAGGCTCGCCGCCACCGACACGGCGGCGTGGCGACTGACCTCGATCCGCGGCATGCCCTGTCTCGAACAGTTCAAAGGGAGTGCATACCAGCCACCGCATCGGTCGCCGCTCAATCGGGCATTTTTTAGTGACGTGCGGTTTGGCGACTTCGTCCTCGAGGCGAGCCTCGAGCAGACCAGCAAGGATTACGGCCACCGGGACATGTGCCTCTTTTTCGGATTCCAGGACCCGTCGCACTTCTATTACGTGCATATCGCCACCAAGAGCGATCCGA
Source organism: Planctomycetaceae bacterium (assembly GCA_046091125.1). Lineage (GTDB taxonomy): Bacteria > Planctomycetota > Planctomycetia > Pirellulales > UBA1268 > UBA4655. The sequence goes on along the minus strand of JBJTBB010000324.1, from coordinate 15,074 downwards.
ACGCGCATCAGATCTTCATCGTCAACGATGCCCCGCGCAAGGCGATCTCGACATCGGCGACTGCCGGAGCCGATTGGGGACGCGACGAGTGGAAGCGGGTGCGACTGGAGCGTCGACTGGAGGATGGTGGAATCCGCGTGTGGTTCGCCGATGGGTCCGAGCCGATCATGACCGCCACCGACAAGACGTTCCGCGACGGCTGGGTGGGTTTCGGCAGCTTCGATGACACCGGTCGCATCGCAGACGTCTCCCTCTTGGGCCCGGAGGGCTCGATGCAGCCCGCGCGACTCGAGGCATTCGAGAGGTTCGCACCGTGACCATCGCTCCGGATCGGCCGAAGCGGCTCCTCCCGGCGATCGACCGTCGCGGCGGCCGGGTCGTTCGGCTGCTCAAGGGGGACTACGGCCGTGAAACGACCTATGGAGACGATCCCGTCGGCCAGGCACGCGCCTTCGAGCCGGCGGGTGCGGCGTGGCTGCACGTGGTGGATCTCGACGGGGCCCGCAGCGGTGAGCCGGCACATGCCGATACGATCGCACTCATCTGTGCGGCGACTTCGCTCTCCGTCGAGGTTGGAGGGGGCATCCGCAACGAAGCCACGATCCGCCAACTGCTCGATGCCGGAGCGACGCGAGTGGTGCTCGGCACGGCTGCACTGACGCAGTGGGATTGGTTTCGGTCTCTCGCACACTCGAGCGCATTCGTCGGGCGGCTCGTACTCGGACTCGACGCCCGCGATGGGCGGCTCGCAGTCGCCGGATGGGAGCGTGAGCTCCTTCGGTCGGCCATCGACGTGGCCCGTGAGGTATCGACCTGGCCGCTGGCCGCCATCGTCTACACGGACATCGCGACCGACGGCACGCTCGCGGGCCCAAATCTTCAGGCCACACGGATGATCGCGGAGGCCACGAATGTCCCCGTCGTGGCGAGTGGGGGCGTGGGCACGCTTGAGCACCTGCGGCTACTCGCCGCCCTGCCGGTCGCCGGGGTGATCGTGGGGCGGGCGCTCTACGACGGCGCCTTCACGGCGCCCGCCGCGGTAGCCGCGCTCGAACGCGGCGAGTGACGCCAGGCCCTCGCAAGCGGAGGATCCACTGGATGGGATGGCTTCAGAAGCATCTGCGACTCGCGCCGCGGCGAAGGGGTTTCCATCTCATCACCGATGAGATCGAATCCGCCCTTCCCGAGTTGTCACGGTATCAGGTCGGGCTTCTGCACCTGTTCGTGCAGCACACCTCCGCGAGCCTGTGCCTCAACGAGAACGCCGACCCCGACGTGCCACCGGACCTCGAGATGGCGATCAACACGATCGCATCCGACCAACTGCCCTACGTGCATACGACCGAGGGTGCCGACGACATGCCGGCCCATGTCAAATCGGCTCTCATCGGCGTCATGCTCACCGTGCCGATCGCCGATGGCAAGCTCTGCCTCGGCACCTGGCAGGGCATCTATCTCTGCGAGCATCGCAATCGCGGCGGCCCACGCCGACTCGTGCTCACTCTCCAGGGCGAGATCCGCTGAGCTCCTGCCGGCGTCGCCGTGCGCGGGGCGCGAGCCCGCCTTCAGGCGAGGACGCCCTTCACGACCTTGCCGTGCACGTCTGTCAACCGATACCGACGACCCTGGAATTTGTAGGTCAGCCGCTCGTGATCGATTCCCAACAGGTGCAGCAGGGTGGCATGGAAATCGTGCACGTGGACCGGATCGCTCACGATGTTGTAGCCGAAGTCGCAGGTCTCTCCCCAATTCGTGCCCGGCCTCACGCCACCGCCTGCCATCCAGATCGTGAAGCAGCGCGGGTGATGGTCCCGACCGAAGTCGGCGCCAGGCGTGTGGAGACCCTGGCAGTTGTTGGTGCGGCCAAACTCGCCCCCCCAGACCACGAGCGTGTCGTCGAGCAACCCGCGGTCGGCAAGATCCTCGACAAGTGCGGCCGCCGGCTGATCGGTCTGCTTCGCCTCGCTCGAAATGCCCCCCTTCAAACCGCCATGGTGATCCCAATCCTGGTGGTACAGCTGGATGAAACGAACACCCCGCTCCGCCAGCCGACGGGCCAGCAGACAGTTCGCCGCGAAGGTGCCGGGCTCACGAACGTCGGGCCCATAGGCATCGAGCACGCCGGCCGGTTCGTCCGAGAAGTCGATCACCTCGGGAACGCTCGCCTGCATCCGAAAGGCCATCTCGTAGTTGGCGATCCGCGAGGTGATGGCCACGTCGGGGATCCGCTCGAACTCGTACTCGTGCAGGCGACGGAGGCCGTCGAGCACCTGTCGGCGGCTCTCGGGCGATACGCCCGGCGGATTGTTGACCGCCACGACCGGGTCGGCACCGGAGCGGAAGCGGACCGCCTGATGCGTCGTCGGCAAAAATCCCGCGCCCCAGAGGTGGCTCATCAGGGGCTGCCCGCACTTGTTCTTCGTGATCAGGACGACGAAGGACGGCAGGTCATCCTGCACCCGTCCGAGACCGTAGTCGAGCCAGGCCCCGATGCTTGGTCGGCCGGGGATCTGCGATCCGGTCTGCATGAATGTCACGCCCGGTCCATGGTTGATGCTTTCGGTGTGCATCGAACGGATGAAGCAGACGCGGTCCGCAATCCTGGCCGTGTTCGGGAGGAGGTTCGACACCCAGGCTCCGCTCGAACCGTGTCGTGCGAACGCGAACGGGGAACCGACCAGCGGAATCGAACTCTGGTTTCCCGACATGCCCGTGAGCCGCTGCCCGCCGCGGACGCTGTCGGGGAGTTGTTCACCCGTCCGTTGCACGAGCACCGGCTTGTGGTCGAAGAGGTCGAGCTGTGACGGCCCACCCGACTGGAAAAGGTAGATGACCCGTTTCGCTCTGGGCGCGACGTGGAAGGTGTCGAGGACGCCGCCGGTGGCGGGCCCTGGCTGACCGTCGCCTGCAGACGCCGCGTCCGCGCGCAGCAGTTCGGCCAGGGCGATGCCTCCCAGGCCCATTCCGAACGAGCCGAGCCAATCCCGTCGGCTGACTTCCGACGGACGGTCTGCGGACGCTATGGGATTTCGGGCAGCGGTGCGACTCATCGCTTCACCACGCATTCATCGTAATTGAGAAGGGCATTGATCACCGCTGCCGTCGCGGCCACGTTGATCGAGGGGAGTGATTCGTCTCGCTTGGCCTGGCCGACCGACACGATTCGGCCGGCATCCTCGGGATGCGAGGTGTACCAGGCCAATTGACCTGCCTGCATCGATCGCAAAATCTCCATCTCTGCCGCATCGGGCGGTCGGCTCGTGATGCGCTGGAAGGCCTCCTGGAGAACACCCTCGACATGGCCCGCGTGCCGTGCGAGTAGCTTTTCCGCCAGCACCCTCGAGGCCTCCACGAACTGCTGGCCGTTCATGAGGACGAAGGCATGCAGGGGCGTGTTCGTCGTGTCGCGACGGGCCACGCAGACGACCCGCGACGGCACGTCGAATACCTCGAGTACCGGTGCGGGACCCGTTCGCCGCCAGTAGGTGTAGATGCTACGGCGGTAGAGGGCCTCGCCGCTGTCGGCGGCTTCCGGTTTGAAGGAATCCGGCAGGTCATACGTCTTCACGGGCGGGCCTCCCACCCGCTCGACCAACAATCCGCATGCGGCGAGCGCTCCGTCACGGATCATCTCGGCGGGAAGCCTGTGTCTTGGACCACGGGCGAGTAGCGCATTGAGCGGATCCTCGGCCATCGACCTCTCATCGGTGAAGCTGCGCTGCCGGTAGGTCCGGGAGAGCATGATCGCCCTGATGAGCCGCTTCGTATCCCAGCCAATTCCCCCGTCGGCCGCAGCGTGGGAGAAGCTCCACGCCAGGAGATCGAGCAATTCCGGGTACTCGGACCGCGGTGCCTGGCTGCCGAGATCCTCAGGGGTTTGCACGAGCCCGAGTCCAAACAACGCCTGCCAGAAACGATTGACCGTGACGCGAGCCAGGAGCGGATGATCGGGATCGACGAGCCACCTGGCGAGTCCGAGGCGGTTGCGAGGGAAATCGGTTGGGAAAGGGGGTAGTGCGGCGGGCGTACCGGGCGCGACCGCCTCGCGTCGATGGTCGTAGTCACCCCGCTCGAGCAGATAAGCCACCTTCGGCTCCGACGACTCCCGCATGACCATGATCTCGGGCGGCTTCTCGGCCAGTTCGTCACGGTTGCGGCGAGCATCCTCGAGAACCCTCCGCTTCAGGGTCGCATTTTCATCGAAGGCTGCCGCGTGGTAGCTACCGAGGTCCTCGACCAGCGCCGCATCGGTCCGCTGTCCGTCGGCCGCACGTGTGAGACTCCTCATCAACGTGCCCGGCTCGAAGAGTTCGCGGATCTCCAACGGGGACAACGCCCGTTCGAAAACCCGGAAATCATCCACCAACCCGTTCTTGAACCCGTGGTCGCGGAATCGCTCGCCGATCGTGATGGTGTCGCCTCCGCCCCCTGTGATCTCACGGGTCAGTTGGTCGTGTACCACCTCCGCCGCCGCCGGTCTGCCGTTGACGAACATGCGGAGCCCCGACGCCATCCCCGAGCCGTCGCTCGATACGGCCACATGAACCCATTCTCCCGTCGGAAGCTGCTCGCTCATCCGTACGCTCGCCGCGTCACCGGGCCAGAAGTGGATCAGCGACCAACGGAGATGTCCCTCGTCCACGATCAGTTCGTAGCCACGGCTGGCGGCGTCGGTCCATGCCCGTGACCGGTGGAAGACGACCGCACGCTCGAACCGTGTCGGTGCCTCGAGCCAGAGCGATACCGTGAAGGGCTGGCTGCGGCGGAAGTTGCCAACGGGAATATTGACCGGGTGATCGCCGGTCAGCCGCACGGCCCGGCCGTGCCTGCCAGGGGCGAGCGTATTGTCAGGGGGCGCCGTCGCGGGATCGGCGTCGACGAGAACGTTGGCGAATGATCCGTCGGGCCGACGTTCGTCGAACGAGTAGCGGACCCGTTCGCCGGGGATCGTGCCGGCCCTTTCGGCGAGTGTCGCGGGTCTTGGCCCGCGCCCGGCCAACCAATCTGCGATCGTCCGACGGGCGATTGCCTCGGCCGTCGCGAGTTCTGCGGCAGCCTCCGCACAGGACTCGTTCGCCTTCGCGAGGGCGGTGGCGGTCGACTCGTCGGCGAGCCGCATCTTGGGCGTCGGGGTGGCGGGGGTGAAGAACGAATACAGCCCGGCCTCGTCGACATCGTCGAAGAACGCGAAGAGTGAATAGAACTCCCGCTGCGTGATCGGGTCGAACTTGTGGTCATGGCATCGGCAGCACTCGAGCGTCAGGCCGAGGAAGGCCGTGCCGAACGTCGTGGTCCGGTCGTTCACGGCGTTGACGCGATACTCCTCTTCGACGCTGCCTCCCTCCGCCTCCTGCTGGTGCAGCCGATTGAAAGCCGTGGCGAGTCGCTGCTCGGGAGTTGCATCGGGCAACAGGTCGCCCGCCAACTGCCAGAGCGTGAATCGATCCCACGGCAGGTTCCTGTTGAAGGCGTCGATCACCCAGTCCCTCCAGGGCCACATGGTCGGCCGCGGTCGATCCACCTGGAATCCGTAGCTGTCGGAGTACCGTGCGAGATCCAGCCAGTCGGCCGCCATCCGCTCGCCGTAGCGGGGACTGTCGAGCAGTCGGTCGAGCAGGTGTTCGTAGGCCAGGGGATCCTCGTCCGACACGAACGCTTGCACCTCATCCGGCGATGGCGGCAGGCCGGTAACGTCGAAACTCGCACGACGAATCAGCGCGCGCCGGTCGGCTTCCGGCTGAAGTGAGACTCCACGCTCGGCCAGTCGCTTGGTCACGATCCCGTCGATGGCGGCCGCGAGGTCGGTCGTGTCGGGCTTGGTCGGCGGAATGAACGCCCAGTGGCGCTCGTAGCTCGCCCCCTCGGCGATCCACCGCTTCAGCGTTTCGACCTGTTCGCCGGAGAGGCGGCCGATCTTGGCGTGCGGGGGGGGCATCACCGAATCGGGTTCCTCGGAGATCACGCGGGCGACCAGTTCGCTCGCGGCGACGTCTCCCGGAACGATCGCCCGCATTCCGCTGTCCAGCTCGGCGGAGGCGGCATCGAAGCCGTCGAGCCGAAGCCCCGCCTGGCGCTTGGCCGAATCCGGCCCGTGACAGGCGAAGCAGTTCTCCGACAGGATTGGCCGGATGTGCTTGTTGAAGGAGAGGCGTGCCGTCTCCCCTGGGGCAGCCTCCGCGAACGCCCCTATGCCAGCCAGTACGATCCCGACGGCCGCAAGCCGCAAGCCGCTTGCCCGTCGTCCGAGGGTACGAACCGCGCCGCCAGCGAAGGCATCGCCCACAGCGGGCCTCCCAAGACCGATCCCAAGACGACTCGCGGCAATCGTTCTCGCGAGCATCGTTGGACAATGCCGCATCTGAAAACGCATGCAAATCTCCTAAAGCAATCGTCGACCGTCACGCGATCGATGCCCGGGCCATCACTCCGGGCGCTCCGAAGGGCATCATAGCCCTCGGCGAAACGTGCCTCACCAGACCAGCCGTCTTTCAGGAAAGGGGCCGCGGAACTCCGTCGAGGATCCTTTCAGCGTCGCCCACTCCGATGCGCGCGCAACCCATGTCAAGAAAACCGATTGCCTCCGTCCAGGATCGGATGCCCCCGGAGGCCTTCACGCCCACCCTTCCCTGCACCGTGTCGAGCATCACGGCTACCGCCTCTCGAGTGGCACCTCCTCCCGAGAAGCCGGTCGAGGTCTTCACGAAGTCGGCCCCCGCCGCCTCGGCGATCCGGCAAGCGGTGGCGATCTGCTCGGCCGTCAGCAGGCTTGTTTCCAGGATCACCTTCACGATCGGACGGGTCGTCGAACCGTGTCGCATCGATGCCCCCTGAGGTGCACCGGCCACGGCGACCACCGCCGCGATGTCCGCCTCGACGTCGGAATATCGAGCCGAGAGAAAGGCCGGGAGATTCATCACCATGTCCAGCTCCACCGCTCCGTCGGCAACCGCCAGCCCCGCCTCGAAGGCCTTGGTCTCGGTTCGATGTGAACCATGCGGGAAGCCGATCACCGCGGCAACCCGGACGGGTTGGCCAGCGAGCATCGTGGCGGCGGTGACAACGTCGCTGGGCCTCACGCACAGGCATCCCACCCGTCGCCGAAGACACATCCTGACTGCAGCCGAAAGATCACGGTCGGTGAGGGTCGGCGTGAGCACGGCATGGTCGATCCGTGCGGCGACCTCGTCCTCTTTCCAGACCTCCCCAGCGGGCCTGGCCGTTATCGCGGGCTTCGGTGCGACGTTCACGAAAGTGGCATCACTTGCGGTGTTTTCTCAAGCGACAGTGCGATCCGGCAAAGCACTCATGCAAGATGGCTCACCCGCAATCGCCGCAGGTCCCCTTCAGCAGCACCTCCCATACACGGTGGATTCCGGCACCATCTCGGGCGGTGATCGACACGTTCACGTCGTCGAGACAGGAAACCTCGCCACAGTTCGTGCAGACGAAATGAGGGTGATTCTCGACCGGCCCACCCTTTGCCGGAGGTCGTCGCAGTTCGAATCGCCAGACGTGATCCCCCAGTTCCATCCTGGACACCAGGCCCGCTTCGGTGAGTTCGGTGAGATTTCGATAGATCGTCGTGCGATCGAATCCGGCTCCTTCCAAGGCGTCGGAGACCTCGGCATGCGTCAAGGGCCCTTTGGCCTCCACGAGATGATGAAGGACCGTCAGCCGGGCAGCCGTGCACCGCAGCCCTACGTTGCGAATACGAATCCGCAAAGGGTCCAACGGCAGCGGACCGGAACGTTTCTTCGCGGCGCGTTTCTTTTTCACAATCGCTAGGCTAGCGAGGAGTGCCGAGCGTTGCCACTGCCTCGTGCGGTTGTCACCGTCGGGCAACGCCTGCTGCAGCCCTTCCAGGGGCGCGAGCGGCCAGTACACCGACGCAGGCGGCCATGAATGCAGGCAAATCGGCAGGCCTGCGACTGGACACGAAATGACGGTCGACCACGACCTCTGCGTCTTGCCAGACCGCTCCCGCATTCACGAGGTCGTCTCGAATTCCAGGGCTTCCCGTGACACTGACACCGCGGTAGACACCGGCCGAGATTGGAATCCAGCCGCCGTGACAGATCGCGGCCACGAGCCTGCCTGCCGCCGCAAAGTCGCGCACGAGGGTGAGCACCTTTGGATCCCGCCGCAACTGATCGGGCATCCATCCGCCCGGAATCACGATGCCGTGGACGTCGGCTGCCACCATGTCACAAACCGCCGCATCGACCGGGCATGGATACCCGTGCTTTCCATGAACGTTCGTATTGGCCGACGGGCCGGCCAGCGTCACCTGGGCGCCCGCCTCCTCGAGCCTCAATTTCGGGTACCAAAGCTCGAGATCTTCATAGGCCTCGCCCGCGAGGATCATCACCCGCACGCCTTCGAGGACCCGCGGCGATGCAGCGGCGAGCGGTTCGGGACTGTTTGACTGGGATGGCATCGACATCGGTTGTCCTGGAGAGCGACCGGCGGACGGCATATGAATGTGCCATGCCTCCGCGTCCGGAAGAAGTCGTGGCATTTTCGCTCGTCGTGCGGCCGACTCATGGTCCAAGCGAATTTTGGCATCGGGGCCTTCGGGTGGGCTCATTGGACGATAACGGACTGGACACCGAGGCCTGGCGGACGACACCCCCTCTGGAGAGCGGCTCGTGCTACTGGAAGACGAATCGCTTTCGGAGGCCGATTCTCATCGAAAAACCACATCGGGGAGCAATTTTTCGGAAAGCCGCTTGACGCCCCCGGCGACCACGCTACATTCACGCCCCGGCCATATGGAGTGGGTCAGGACGGCCCACCACTACATCTTGCGATAGCATGCAGATGGACCTGCCCATCCCATTTTCGCACTGTTCGGCACTTTGCGGCCGATCGAAACCAATCGTCGCGTTCCACCGATTCGTCCCATATTGCCTGGAAGGATGTACGGCAGTACACTGTTGTGTTCTTCCGGATTTTTTCTGATCCAGGCCGTTTCGAGGGGCCGATCGCCCCCTATAGGAGCCCCCCTGAGGAGACCTTTATGACCCCGATCGACCCGTCGGCATCCAGAATCGGATTCGTGGCCGCTGGCCAGCAGGTGGCCCCGCAGCCGACTGGAAGCGGAGGGCATCAGGGACGGGGTGGTCCGGGGGTGCAGTCGACGATCGCAGAGCATGAGCCGCATGTCGCAGGCAGTGCCCCGGCTGCCGACGGGCCCTCCCGCCGCGAGCCGCTCGCCATTCATCCCACATTCTGTCCGTCCGATGTCGAGAGTCCCTTCGATACCACCGAATGGGAGCTTCGGACTGCCGCCATCAAGGGAGAGGATGGCAAGGTGCTCTTCGAGCAGCCCGCCTGCGAGATTCCGGCGGCCTGGAGCCAGCTGGCGACAAATGTCGTGGTCAGCAAGTACTTTTATGGCGAAATTCACACGCCGGAGAGGGAGCATTCGGTCAAGCAGATCGTGCATCGCGTGGCGCGCACGATCGCCGACTGGGGCGTGCAGGACGGGTATTTCCGCTCGGCCCAGGACGGCGAGAACTTCTACCGCGACCTGGCCTGGCTGTGCGTCCACCAGCACGGCGCCTTCAACTCGCCGGTCTGGTTCAATGTCGGTCTTTGCCAGCAGTACGGGGTGAAGGGGGCCCCTTGCAACTGGCGTTGGGATGAGGCCACTCGCGACGTCGTGATGCCCGAGAACCCGTACGAGTATCCACAGGGTTCCGCATGCTTCATTCAGAGCGTGCAGGACAACATGGAGGACATCATGGAGCTCGCCCGCAGCGAGGCGATGCTCTTCAAATTCGGATCGGGCACCGGCACGGATCTCTCCACGCTGCGCAGCCAGCGGGAAAAGCTCGCCGGGGGCGGCAAGCCTTCGGGCCCCCTCTCATTCATGCGGGTCTATGACCAGGTTGCCGCGGTGGTGAAAAGCGGCGGCAAGACACGTCGGGCCGCCAAGATGCAATCGCTCAAGGTGCACCATCCGGACATCCTCGAGTTCATCGAGTGCAAGTCGAAGGAGGAAAGGAAGGCCCGGGTGCTCATCGAAAAAGGTGGGTATGACGCCAACTTCAACGGCGAGGCCTACAGCTCGATTCTCTTCCAGAATGCCAACCTTTCCGTGCGTTTAACCGACGACTTCATGGAGGCCGTGGAGCGGGATGACACCTGGACCACGCGTTGGGTCACTGACGCCTCCAAGGCGGGCCCGAGTTTCAAGGCTCGCGAACTGATGACTCGCATGTCCGAGTGTGCGTGGCAGTGTGGTGATCCTGGCGTCCAATACGACACGACGATCAATCGTTGGCACACCTGCCCCAACTCGGGGCGGATCAATGCCAGCAATCCTTGCAGCGAGTACATGTTCCTCGACGATACGGCCTGCAACCTTGCGAGCGTGAACCTCATGAAGTTCCGCAGGGCTGATGGCATGGTTGACGTCGAGCGGTTCGCTGCCGCCTGCCGCGTGTTCTTCGTCGCACAGGAAATTCTCGTCGACCACGCGAGTTATCCAACCAGGCGGATCGCTCGAAACAGCCATCTTTTCCGTCCGTTGGGGCTCGGCTACTCCAATCTGGGCAGCCTGCTCATGGCCGACGGCCTGGCCTACGACTCGGATGCCGGACGGGGCCTCTGCGGCGCCCTCACCGCGATCCTCCATGGTGCGGCAAACCGGACAAGTGCCGAACTGGCCGGCGCTGTCGGCCCCTTCGAAGGCTTCGCGATCAATCGCGAGCCAATGCTCAACGTGATGCACATGCATCGATCCGCTGTCGATCGGATCGACCCGGCCTGCCCGGAGTACCTTCGAAGCGCCGCACGGCGGATCTGGGACGATGTGCTGGTGAGCGGCCGGCGACACGGCTTCCGTAATGCCCAGGCAACGGTTCTCGCGCCGACGGGAACGATCTCGTTCCTGATGGACTGCGACACGACCGGCATCGAGCCGGACATTGCGCTCGTGAAGTACAAGCAACTCGCCGGTGGCGGCATGCTCAAGATCGTCAACCAGACGGTTCCGCTCGCTCTGCGGACGCTCGGATACGATGAGCCGTCGATCGAGGGCATCCTGGCCTATGTCGACAAGAACGACACGATCGAGGGCGCGCCGTCGCTCAAGGCCGATCACCTGCCGGTTTTCGACTGCGCATTCAAACCGAGGCTGGGTAATCGCAGCATCGCCTGGGAGGCTCACGTCCGCATGATGGCCGCGGCACAGCCATTCATCTCAGGAGCGATCTCGAAGACCGTCAACATGCCCCGTGAGACGACTCCCGCCGACATCGCTGGAGCGTACGTCGAAGGCTGGAGGCTCGGTTTGAAGGCGCTTGCGATCTACCGAGATGGTTCGAAAGAAAGCCAGCCGCTCAACACCTCCACCGAGGCCGACAAGACGGCCGCGAAGGCGACCCCCGCCCCTCGACGTGAGAGGCTGCCCGATACCCGTCGCAGTGTCACTCACAAATTCAACGTTGGTGGTCACGAGGGCTACATCACCGTCGGTCTCTATGACGATGGCAGGCCGGGCGAGCTATTCATCACGATGGCCAAGGAAGGCAGCACCATCGGCGGCTTGATGGATGCCTTTGGCACTGCCGTCTCAATGAGCCTCCAGTACGGAGTGCCGCTCGAGGTGTATGTGAAGAAGTTCTCACACACTCGTTTTGAACCGTGGGGCTACACGAAGAACCCTGATATTCCCGTGGCCAAGAGCCTCGTCGACTACATCTTCCGCTGGATGGGAACGGAGTTCATCCCCGGCTACCGTGAGGCCAGCCGTGGCGGTTCCGGCGACAGCGGCAGGGAGACCTCCTCTGGAGATGATGCCGAAACGGAGCGAAAGCCCGCCGCCACGAGGGCGAGCGGGCTGACCGATGGCCATGGATCGGTCGACAGCGGCTCAAATGGTTCTTCGCGAGGGAAGCCGGTACATCCTGGGCGGACCGATGCAAATGGTTCGGGCACGCAAGCAACGACAGGCTCAGCGTCGACAGGGATAGCGTCGAACGGCTCGAACGGCAGCCACGGGACCGTTGGCCATGGGACGTCGGGGGCCAAGGCCGCCACGAACGGTCAGGGTACGTCGAAGCCGGCGAGCGTTTCGTCTGGGAGTGGGTCGGCTGTTCCGGCGTCCAACGGTTCGTCCTCCAAGGGAAAGCCGGTTCTCGCTCAGGCATCAGCCACCGCCGCTACGGCGGTACTGCTTGAGCGGGCGGGTCTCCGGATGGCGGAGCATCCGGCGTCAAGCGCCGCCGACAGGGCCAGTCAATTCGCCACCTTCCAGATCGATGCACCAGCCTGCGACAACTGCGGCTCGATAACGGTTCGAAACGGCAATTGCTATCTGTGTCACAACTGCGGGAATTCGATGGGATGCTCCTGAGACGAGTATCTTGGCGGATGTTCGAACGACTGGTCGGATAGCTGATTGACCCGGCAATCGCTGGGCAAGGCGATCAGACACACCGTACGCGTACGGCGTCAATCGCGAACGCGTGCACCGGCGAGCCATTGATCCGCCCATGTTCGAATGGCGGCGTTCCCCTTGCGGTGACAGAAGTCGCCAAGGGTCTCGGCCGGCTTGCGCTCGGCTTTGTAGCAGGCGAGAACGGCCGTCAGCTCACCGCAAAGCTGTTCGAAGGGAATGACGTCCTTGTATTCCTCATTGAGCCGATCGCCCAAGAGGCGTCCGCCGAGGAAGATCGTGTACTTGCCGGCGGTGCGGCCCACGATGCCGATATCTGAGTTGTAGGGGCGGGCACAGGCGTTGGGGCAACCGGTCATCCGCAGTGTGAAGGCCTCGTGGGAGAGCCCGAGCTTCACTACCTCCGGCTCGAGGGAGTCGATCAGGCCAGGCAGCACCCGTTCGCTCTCGGCCACGGCCAGGCCACAGGTGGGCAGGGCCACACAGGCCATGCTCCATCGACGCAAGGTCGATATTTCCTCGGACGTCTCGATGCCGTGCGACTGGAGGATGTCCGTGATCCGCTCGCGGTCGGTGATCGCCAGATCGGTGAACAGGAGGCTCTGGTGCGCGGTGATCCGCACGCCGGGCTGGATGTCACGGAGAATCCGTCGTAGCGCCGTCTTGAGCCGGAAATCGCCCGTGTCGTGGATCCGGCCGTTCTCAATGTTGAACCCATAAAAGCATTTTCCGTCGCCCTGCTCGTGCCAGCCGATGTGGTCGTCGAAGCCGTGCACGTCGGCCGGGTGGCACGGGGCGAGCGGCTTGCCGAAATACTCCTCCACCTTCTTCCGGAAGTTTTCCAGACCCATCGTGTGGATGGTGTACTTGAGGCGGGCCACCTTCCGGTCGGAGCGGTTCCCGAAGTCGCGCTGCACCTTGACGATCGCCTCGGCGATCGCGAGGACGTCCTCCGGTGGGATAAAACCCAATCTTTTCGCGAGCGCCGGAAAGGTCTTGGCGGCGCTCGGAGTCACGCCCATGCCGCCTCCGGCGAGCACGTTATAGCCGAGGATTTTCCCCTGCTCGTGAACGACGATGAAGCCCAGGTCGTTGGCGTAGACGTCGGTGCAGTTGTCCTCGGGGAGCGCAAAGGCGGTCTTGAACTTCCGCGGCAGGTAGGTGGGCCCGTAGATCGGCTCGATCTCGGCCTCCTTGGCGTTCCCCCCCGCGAGCGTCTTCTCGCCCGTGTCGGGGTCGGTGAGCCAGATCTCGTAGTAGGCCCGCGTCCGCGGCGCGAGATGCTTCGCGAGCTCGTCAAGCTGGGCCTGCATCTGGTCGCGAACGGGGTTGCCGTGGAGCGGCGCCGGACAGCACATGATGTTCCGCTCGACGTCGCCGCAGGCGGCGAGCGTGGTCAGCTGGTTGGCGTGGACCCGCTGCATGAAGTCCTTCAAGTCGCCCTTCACAACGCCATGGTGCTGGATCGACTGCCGGGTCGTGAGCCGAATCGTGCCGTTGCCCAGCTCGTCGCCCATGTCGATGGCGGCGAGGAGCTGTGCGGCCGAGAGTTTGCCGCCGGGCACGCAGGTGCGAATCATGAACGAGATCTGCCGCTCGCTCTTTTTGCCTTCGACGGCCTTGCGGGCCTCGCGGTCGTCCTGCTGGTAGGTGCCATGGTTCTTGAGCAGCTGGATCGAGGGCTTGCCGAAACCGGGGGCCCCGTCGACGAGTTCCTTGGGAATGTCACCGAGCAGAGAGTTGCTCGCGAGCTTGGCCACCTCGACCGCCGAGGGCTTGGGGGTGGCGGCGGGGGAGTCGGGCTGGTCGTCTGACATGGTGCTAATGAGGTCGGGCGGCTGGAATCCCCAGAAAACCCGGGGGCAAGGTGCTACCGCAGGAGGCTGGCAGCCCGGTCAGAATAGGCGAAACGGTCTGCCAGGACGATACGGGCCGGGCGACCGACGACATGGCAGACAAAAATCGTCTGGTTATCACCCCTTGGATGCACGTCCGGCGGAGAAGTCGCAGTGGCTGCCACGCTCGCTGAATCGCTCGCCGCTGGTGACCCGGAGGCCTTCGCGGCCCTCTACGACCGCCTAGCCGTCCGGCTCCTGGGAGCCGCCCGCACAATGACCGGTTTATCGCGCGACGCCGAGGACGTTGTCCAGGATCTGTTTGTGGAACTGGCCCGCAGCCGAGCCCGCCTGGCAAACGTCGCCGATCTCGAGGCCTATGTGTTCACGATGCTCCGCAACGCCATCCGCCGTCGCGGCCGACGAGCCGCCGTCGATCGCCGGGCCCTGCTTGCGATCGCAGAAGGCCGCCGCGGCTCGGGCTTGGTCACCATGCGCGAGACGCAGTGTCCGGATGAAGCCATCACCATAGCGGTGGCATCGCTCCCCGAAGCGCAGCGGGAGGTCGTTGCGCTCAAAATCGACGCCGGACTGACGTTCGCAGAGATCGCCGCCGTCACCGGCACGAGTCTCAACACGGCCGCCAGCCGCTATCGCTACGCCCTGGAAAAACTTCGTACGGTGCTCGCCGACCGGGGGTATGCATGATGAGCGACCGCGGTGAAGCCGACGTCGAGGCCATCGAGCGGTGGCTCACCGCCCGGGCCAGTCACACAGCATCAGCGGGCCACCGCGACCGCGTGCTTGCCGCCGTCCGCGACACGCTGGCCGCC
>JBJTBB010000323.1:0-4516 GCA_046091125.1 Planctomycetaceae bacterium | reverse complement strand
GACCACCGGTGGCCGTGAAGTTGCTCGTCGTTCGACTGGCCTCCCGCACCACGAAGCCTGACAGCTGAAGTCGCCCGCTTTCGATGTCGTCCGGATTGACACCGTAATTCCCGATCTGAGGCGCCGTCATGCAGAGAATCTGACCGCGATAGGACGGGTCAGTCAGGATCTCCTGGTAACCCGTCATCGACGTGTTGAAACAGACCTCACCGGAGACCGTGCCCTTCGAACCAAACGATTGCCCGTACCAGATCGATCCATCCTCGAGCGCGAGCGACGCACGTGACACGATGCCCTCTTCTCCCTTGATTTCCCCGATATGCCGCCGTTCGAACCGGACCGCAGCCCGCCGGTGCCGAACTTTTGTTTCGCCGAAGAACATACCATCTTGGCAACTCGTCGGCCTGGAGCGGTCATCGCGAGCGACGCTAAGTCGCCGATCCTGACCCAGCGACTCGTAGCACCGCTTCCCGAACCGTCAGCCACAAAGCCCCGTCGGGATGCATCGGAAGCACCGCCCCGGGCGGCACCACGACGGTTATTGAGGCCCGCATTGGCGGGAAGGGCATCGGGAAGGGATGTTGCTTCTACCACGGTCACACGAACGTGATGGTGTGTCACGGCGTACGTGAATGCCCCGAGCGTCGGTCCGAATGTCGGAGCCTCAGCCTTCAGCTTGGCGGCCTCGCCTCCCTGCCGGTCCGTCACGAGATCTCGGGGAAAGTCCCACAGTCCCGACCACCATTCATCCGGGCCCCGTCGCTCGACCAACACGCTTCCGGCACGGCGGTAGATGATGACCCGCTCGTGCAGACGCATCACGGCCCGCCTGCGAACCCTTCGTGGAATCTCGGCGGTCAAGCCTCGTCGATAGGACTCGCAGGTGCCCCTGAGCGGACAGGACTCACAGCCGGGATCGACCGGCGTGCAGATCGTGGCGCCGAGATCCATCAGGGCCTGGTTGAATCGGCCGACGTTGCGTTTCGGCAGAAGTTGACCGGCCATCCGCCAGATTGGCTCGTCGTCGGAAGCCTTCTCCAATCGGCCCGTATAAGCGGCGAGCCTCGCAATCACCCGCCGGGAGTTGGCCTCGACGATCGGCTCCACCCGGTCGAACGCGATCGAAGCGATCGCCCCGGCCGTGTAACGACCGATGCCCGGAAGTCTCCTGAGCGCCGGCGCCGTATCGGGTAGATGGCCGTCATGCTCGTCGACGATAAGTCGAGCAGCCGCCCTCAGTTGCCGTGCACGACGATAGTACCCCAACCCCTCCCAGGCCTTGAGCACCTTCTCCTCGGGCGCCGCCGCGAGCACCCGCACCGTCGGAAAGCGACGCAGGAATCGGCGGTAATACCTGCCGACCCGGTCAGCCTGTGTCTGCTGAAGCATGATTTCGCTGAGCCAGATCGCGTAAGGATCCCGCGTCCGCCTCCAGGGGAGGTCCCGGGCATGACGTGCGTACCACGCGAGCAGTGGTCGGGCGATCCCTTGCATTCACTCCCCGCTTCCGCTCCATAATCCTTCCGGCCTCCCGCGAGGATCTCCTGCGTGGTGGAGCCTGGCAAGTCCTGGGCTCAATCACATTGCATCCTCACGACCGGGCAGGCTGTCGTTCATCGGATGCGGCGTTCGGTCACGATGCGTCCGCCGACCGTTCCTCGACCATTCGTTTTCGAAAGTTGTGACCTCAATGGGCGACCAAGACCACGAAGACACCCACGACCGTCGCGAGATCGACGGCCGACCGCGTCGCCAGCGCGACGCCCTGCGCCTCGCCAGCGGCGGCGAGGGGGACGTTGGCTGGGTGTTCGTGCATCCGCGCTGCGCGCGACGACGGAGCGAGGACATGGCGGAGGTGGAGACGATGCTCGCGGCAGGCGAGACCGAGATCGCCCGGGATGAACTTGTGTGGCTGCTTTCCGAATGCCCCGACTATCTCGATGCCCATCTGCAACTCGCGCTGATCGCGATGGAAGAGGGCGACGTCCGACTGGCGAGGGGACACTTCGGCCGCGTGCACGAATTGGGCATGCGCGCGATCGACGCCGCCGGCGGCCCCGTGCCGGTACGCTACGGCCCCCCCGCCAATGCGGCGTTCTGGGAGGCTACAAAGGGGCTGGTGCATTGCCTCGCGGAACCGGGACGCGGCCCGGTTGCCCGCGAAATCGCGGCGAGGGCGGCGAGGCTCGATCCGACCGACCCGCTCGGAATCACGGCCATCGCCACACGCGCAGCGGCAGCCCCGACAGCGGACGAAAGACCCGGTCGACGAAGGAGACGCCGTGGGAAGTGACTATGACGAAGAGACCATAACCTACGCGACGCTGGGCAGGCGATTCATCAGCGTCGAGGGGATCGACGGAGTCGGAAAGTCGACGCAGGCGGCACTGCTCGTCGAGCGTCTCGAGCGATCGGGACACGACGTCGTCGCCTGCCGTGACCCCGGCTCCACATCGACGGGGGACGCGATCAGGGACATACTCCTCCACCGACGTGACCTCGCGGTGGACGCGATGGCTGAGATGCTCCTGTACATGGCGTCGAGGGCACAGCTGGTGTCGGAGGTGATCGTTCCGGCACTCGAACGCGGGGCCTGGGTCGTTTCAGACCGTTTCCTGCTCTCCACCGTGGTCTACCAGGGCCACGCCGGAGGACTCGATCCGCAGGCTGTTGAACGTGTGGGCAGGATCGCCACCGGAGGACTCGAGCCGGCGGTCACACTCGTGTTCGACCTCGATCCGGCGACGGCCGCCAAGCGGCTTGGTTTGCGATCAGGCGTGCCTCTGGACAAGCTCGAGTCGCGGGGAGATGGTTTCCGAACGAGGGTTCTCAACGGGTTCCGGCTGGAGGCTGAGCGTCGGCCTGATGTGGTGAAACTCATCGACGCCTCAGGACCGGCCGACGTCGTCGCCGAGAGGGTCTTCACGATCCTACGACCGCGTATCGAGTCCTGAGCGGAGTGGATGCAGAACGTTCGACCTCCAACGCATCAAAGGTCACCGCATGGTTTGGCAGGGAATCGAGGGGCATGACGAGATCGCACGACGACTCGGCCTTGCGGAATCCCGGGGGAGGCTGACTGGCAGCTATCTCTTCGTGGGTCCCGACGGCGTGGGTAAACGGACGTTCGCGCTCGCACTCGCACGGGGCGCCATGTGCACGGCACCGCGAGGTCCGCTCACGGCCTGTGGCGACTGTCCCTCCTGTCACGCTTTTACCGGCGGCGGTCACCCCGATCTGGAGGTCGTTTCGAAGCCGCCCGATCGCTCCACGATTCCACTGGAGTCGCTCGTCGGCGACCAGGAGCACCGAATGCGTGACGGGCTCTGCTGGAAGATTCTCCTGCGCCCTTCATTGGGGAGTCGCCGCGTCGCCGTCATCCTGGATGCCGATGCACTCTCCGAGGAAGCGGCCAACTGTCTCCTGAAGACTCTCGAGGAGCCACCTGACGCATCCATCATCATCATCGTGGGCACGTCCTTCGAACGACAACTTCCGACGATCCGCTCACGCTGCCAGGTGATCCGATTCGGTGGGTTGAAGCCCGACACGCTCAAGCCGCTCCTCCTCCGCGAGCACCCCGAACTCGACGAGGCGGCGGTCGCTGCCTGCCTCGGAGCAGCTGGCGGAAGCCTGTCACGGGCACACGACCTCATCGACACCGACGTGCTCGCGACGCGGCGGACGATCGTCGATCATCTGTCGCGGCAGCCCATTCAGGTGGCTCAATTGGCTCGCGTCGTCAACGCCTTCGTCGAGTCGGCCGGCAAGGAAGCGCCCATACGCAGGGACCGCCTACGGCTGGTTCTGGGCTTCGCGATCGAGCATCTTCGTGACCGGCTCAAGCGACCCGATAGGCAGGGTGACCAGGAGTTGACGCTGTCCCGCCTGACCGCGACGCTCGACGCGTTCGAATCGATCGATCGGAATGCCAATCTGGCGATTCTCTGCGATGCCTGGGCGTCGCGGCTGCACTGAGCATGCCCCGGAAGTCGTCTGACGAAAAGGCCCGATCCGCTGAATCCCGCCTGAAAAAGCCGTTTTACAGGGTCATAACCGGCTTCTGTCAAAACGGGAAAACCTTTCCGATCGCGAAAAACGTTTTCGATTTTCGGGTTCTGCCCTGTCGATCGAACAACCGGGGGCGGTGAAGCCGCATCGGTTTGCATGGGGACGTGGGCACTCCGGACGCGAGCGGATGACGTCGGACAGGCATCGCAGCAATCTCTGGTCGTGGATCCCGGCCGGCCTGCTCCTCGCAGCGGCTCTCACGACGTCCGACGCCTGGGAGCCCCGGGCAGAACCCGTGTTGAGCGATCGGGCCACCCAATCGTCGGGCAACCGGCTCGCCGATCGATCGAAAACACTTTCGGTAGGCGAGCGGCCTGATCGAACCTCGCCTCCGACGCCACGTACTCCACCGCACGCGTCCGCCGGACGAAAGGGAGAACCGGCCGTGCGAATCGGCCCGTCACCCAACGGGGCAGTCGCCCCCGACCCGTCACCCGAGCAAGAT
>JBJTBB010000322.1:0-8377 GCA_046091125.1 Planctomycetaceae bacterium | reverse complement strand
CGATCGCCGACTGCCTCAGGTCGGCGACGATCGCCTGGTGCTGTGCGAGTGCTGCGAGCGATGCGGCCACCAGACGCTCCCCCTGCTCCACCTGTGGAGCGACCAACTGTGCCCTCGAGGTATCCGGCGGCACTGATTGTGCATCACTCTCGCGGGGTGCCCTGTAAATGCTCGTCTTCGCAGGATTCGTCCCCCCCTGCCCTGCCCCCGACATGACCGGTTCATCTGGACGGATGGCAGGCTCAACGGGTGCCGTCATAGGCGTTTCGGCAAGGGAAGACGGCGCCGCGATCGCGGTCATCGAAAAGACCGCGAGGACCAAGAGCATCCCCCGAGCACTAATCCCATCCTCCCGGTCGGCGTTTCCCCCTCGAACACCTTCGAGGCAGCCGATCGGGTGGACTCTGACGGTTTTTCCAAAGAATCGGACGGGCATGCGTCGATGACATCCAGGCGGCGGACGGTTCGTGCCGTTCGGTGCATCCGTCCCGGCCACGGGACGGGGAAATGGGAAGAGAGTGTATGGATTGCACGCACGGTCGCGAACGCCGGTGTTCGGCGGCAATCGTGACCACGGCATGGTGCCGACGACGCGGCTCCGGAGGTGCTCCGATGACGGTACGACACTTTGGAGTTTTTGCGGGACTATCGATGGCAGCAGCGCTGACAGGCTGCACAATCCCCGCTAATTCTCCTTTTACGGGTCTCGCCCAGCTTCGCCCCGTTGCCACGCCGCACACCAATGTGCTGCCGCCGGCCGCGATGCTCCACCATCCAGGTCCAGGCGTCGACGGGCCCGGTCCCGGGGTCATCAATCCAGCGTCGTACGACGTCGCCCTCGTCGATGCCACTGGCGGGGGCGGAGGAGCCGGTGGCCCGATCGGTGCCGATGGCATGCCGATCGCCACGTCTCAGATCTCCTTCATCTCACCGACCGGAATGCAGGTGCGGTGGGACATCGCCGTCCCTGGAACATTCGACTCCGACCCCCTCATCGCCCCCGGACGGTATGACTTCGCCCAGGGAGCGATTTATCGACTCAAGCTGACGGATATTCCAGAGCACGAGGGACTCGAACTCTACCCGACACTCGAGGTTGGCCCGGCGATGCCGCGGACCGATGCCTACCTCGATCACAACGCCATCCCCTTCAATCTCACGAGCGAGGACTTCGACCAGGTCGTGTCTGGGAACTTCGTCACGAAAGTGGTCTATCTCCCTGACGCCGAGTACCAGGAACTGGCCGTAGCGGGTGTCGAGGAACTTGTCAGCACACGGCTCGACCCGGGTGTTGATCCGGTGGTCGAGGCCGATCGAAGGGGGTCGATCCTCGCGATCATCCGCATCGGCAACAAGGATTTGCAGTCGGCTGCCGGCACAGGACTGGCCGCAGGAAATGGTTCCGCGGGCACCGCCACTCCGCTGGGCTTCGCCGCACCGCTCGGAATGCCCTGTCAGGGAGATCCATCGCAACTGCCCCCGGCATTCATGGCTGGAGCGACGGCGCCGCATTACGGAATGCCGATCACCGGCACGCCCATCGGACTGCCTGGTCCTGCTCATATCCCGCTGGGAGTACCGGCAGGCCTCCGCAAGCACACGATCACCAACCACACGAAGATGTACATCCCGCCACCTTCGAGTTCGGTGGGGCTCCATGTGCAGCAGCTTCCCGGCCTCAGCTATCCCAAACCCGCACGTCACGCGTACATCTCCGAGCGGGCCGATGTCCCCAAGCTCCACTTCGGCCAGCCGCATGACGACAAGCGTTGGATGATGAACAACGGCGGCCCTGACGAGCCGTGGATTGAAGCGGTCTGCCCACCCGAGGGCCCCGTCCACGAATGACACGTGCGAGCCGCCCACGGGCCCTCCCGTCGGAGGTCCGTGAGGTGGCTCTCAGGGAGACGTTTTCCGACCCGCATCGAGGTCCGTCGTCATGACGTCAGCAGATCCAAAGCGGGACATGCGATACCAAGGTTCGATCCGTCCAGGGACCGTGCGAGTGGTTGCAGGCTTCCTGTCGGCGACGATGGTCGTCGGCATGATGCGGCTTCCGGGAGCGATTGGCGCAACGCCTCTACCGCTGCCGGTACCCTGGCCGGAATCGATCCAGCCCTTCCAGCTCGAAGGGCCCGCGGGTGTCGAGGTTTCGATCGAGACCGCCGAGGGGTGGTCGAAGCCATCGCCTCTCCCGCTGCGCATGGGCCTGGTGGTCGGCGAGTCGTATCGACTCCATCTCACCGCGATTCCTGGGCGTCCCGGCGAGGAGTTCTTTCCGACCGTGCGGATCCTCGCCCGATTGTCCACGCCCCCCGGAACGGCCTGGCGTTTCCCGGTCGAGGTGGCGTTCGACGCGGATGATCTGGAGGAGGCCGCTTCAGGAGGTCTTGTCCGAAGAGTCATCTATTCGGCGAGAGACTGCGCAGAACCAACTGGTCCGGAGGACAGCTTCGATGTCCGGCCGGGTGAGAGTGCGCTTGAAGTGGCGAGTGCCCTCGGAGATCCCGTCGCCGAACTCACGATCGGCAATCGCCTGCGTCTATCCTCCGGAGGCATTCGATGAGCCTCTGGAGACTGCTGGCGATCATCATCGCGGCCATCACGCTTGCCTCATGTCGGGCGATCCCGGAAGGAACGGTGTCCGGGCCGTCTCTCGGGTCCCGCCAGGCCATGCCATCGACGGCCTCATTGCAACGGCCATCCCATGCCTCCGAGGTCGCATTGTGCTCCGTCGAGTTGAACGACGAAGCATGCCCGGGCTGTCACCTATCCCAGTCGGGCACAGGCCATGCGTGTCATCCAGGATTCGCGAACTGCCGACATCCACAATACTGTGGTCCGTCGTGTGCTCCGATGGCCGTGATCCCTCCGCCTCAGGTGCCGGTCGCGGAGTTCTGCACCATCTGTGACGGTGGCGATCATGGCCGACGGGCGAAGCCGGAAGGAATCGACCGGATCGACAACCTCACCGCCGGCGATACCGTGGCTCGATGGGATGCGACCGAATTGCCGGGTGACGAACCGTCCGGATCGCAAATCACGGTCTCAAACTGCGCCTGTGTCTGTGCCCCCAAGTTCGCATCCATACGCGAGGTTTTGCGCCCGTACGAGGAGTTCGGTCCCTCTGGTCCGGTCGCCGTCGTGAGGGACGAAGGCCTTCGCGTATCGTCCGTCCGGGAGAGGATCAGATCCGGCACGCAGCGTATTCCGCTCGAGGTGACGAGACTCGCCACCCCGGAGTTGGCCGTGGTTGAGACGGTACCGCCGGTATCGGCCGAGCTGCCGATCATGCCTGCCGAGGCGGCTTCCGAAAGCGGCCCGGCCGAACGAGTCTCAGACGCGCCTCCTCGGTTCGTTGCACTGCCGCGTCGTCCGAAGGTTGCGATCGGTTTCGATGTTCCGCTGGCTTGGACATGCCTGGCTCAGGCGATGGTGACGATCAACGACACAACGGCCGAGGTCGTCAGCATCGAGGAGGGTGTCGCCACCCTCCGATTGCGAACGCCGGGACGGCCCGAGCTGACACTGTGTAAAACGGCGGGCAGCAACACCGCCCGCAGCGGTGAGGAACTCGACTTCACGATCGCGCTGTACAACTCCGGCGATCGCACTCTTGAGCGGATCACGCTTGTCGACGCGCTGCCCAAGCGTCTGGCATTCATTCCGGAATCCGCCGACGCGACGTTGCCTTTCGACTTCTCCACCGAGACCGGTGACGATGGAGCCACGGTCCTCAAATGGGTTTTTCGAGAGGCGCTCCCTCCGGGTGCCAGTGGTTTTGTCCGCTTCCGCACGGTGGTCCGTTGACGCGTTTCACGCGCTCCCGTCGGTGATCTTTCCCCGGATGTTGCCCGGTGGGCCTTCCGGCCGGTAGCCTTCTCCGGGTCGTTCAAGGCAATTCTGGACCGGAGTCGGCCCTTCACCGAAAGGAACCCATGCGCACCCATTCCCTCCCGAGCCTCCTGGTCGGTCAGCCAAGCGACCGTAGTCCGTTCTCGACACCAACGCGAGTCGTGCATCGTGTGGTCGCCGGTGTCCTTCTCGCCATGGTGCCCCTCGCAGGTCCAGGCGTGATCCTCGGTCAACCGGTCGCGACGGAGGAAGACGTCTCGGCGGATTTGCCACCCGTACCGGATGACGCCTCTGCGAAGGATCTGATCGCATACATCGACGAACTTCGGGCAAACGCCCGGCCACCCCGATCCCGGCCGGAACAGCTCGCGTACCTCAAGGCCCTCTTCGGGCTCTCGCTCGAGGCTTCGGAGCGAGCCTTGAAACAAGTGAAGGCTGACTCGCCGCTTTTCGAACAGGCGTCTCAGAAGAAACTTGAGGCACTCGCGATGCTTTCGCGGACCGGCGACGAGACCACGGCCACCCAGTTCACCACCTATGCCAAGCAGCTCGCCAATGGCCCCTCTCCATCGCTCGCCCGCGAAGCCAAGAGGATGTTGGTCCTCATCGATGCCCAAAAGATGATGCAAGGAGAGGTGGCCCTGGTCGATAGCGTGATCAAAGGTATGTCGTCGCTCCTCGCGGATGACCCCGACGATCCGCAGTCCGCGCAGTTGGCGATGCAGTTGGCACAGGCTCTCGAGCGCCTGCCCGATGGTGACAATGCGGCCCGGTCCGCCTACGCCGCTTTCGGCCCCCTCTTCGCCAAGAGCCAGAACGAGGGTATTCGGCAACTGGCGACCAGCTTCGAGGGAGTGCTCCGGCGGCTCAATCTTCCGGGCAATCCGATCGATATCGAGGGCACGCTGCTCGACAAGAGCGACTTCAACCCGGCCTCGCTGCAGGGAAAGGTGGTGCTCGTCGATTTCTGGGCCACGTGGTGCGGCCCCTGCGTTGCCGAGATGCCGAACGTCATGGCCGCGTATGAGAAATACCACGATAAAGGTTTTGAAGTGATCGGCATCAGTCTCGATGAGGATGCCCAGGCGGTGTCGGACTTCGTCGAGGAACGCAAGATTCCATGGCCGATCCTTTTCGGCCACGAGGGAGGCGGTTGGAAGCACCCCATGGCGACGAAGTATGGGATCAACGGCATTCCGACCGTGATCCTCGTCGGCCAAAATGGCAAGGTGGTGTCGCTCGATGCGCGCGGGGAAAAACTCGGGGAGCAGTTGGAGAAACTCTTCGCCGATGCGGAGAAGCAGTGACCTCCGGTAGTTCCGAACCAGACTCCCATGCCGAGCGGCGGGACGGAACACCCGGGGCGGGATCCGTCGGCTCTCGTGGCGTCGTATCGCGGCGAGCGTCCGCATTCGATTCGTCGGGCATCCGTCGGGTGTTCGACTTGGCTGCCCGCCTGCCAGATCCGATCAATCTATCGATCGGGCAGCCCGACTTTGCGATGCCCGAGGTCGCTCGTCGGGCGGCGAAGGAGGCGGTCGACGCCGGACGAAACGGATACACGCCGACCCAGGGGCTCGCGGAACTCCGTCAGGCCCTCGAGGCCCGGGTCCGTGAGGAGTTCCTGGATCCTGGCCGAAAACTGTGTGTCACGAGTGGGACATCGGGGGCCCTAATGCTCGCCCTGATGGCACTCGTCGATCCGGGCGATGAGGTGGTGATCTTCGAGCCAGCCTTCGTGATGGACCGGCCGCTTGTTGAGTTTCTTGGAGGACGAGTGGTGGCGATCGACACGTCTCCTTCGTTCGAGATCGACGTGGAGATGATCGAAAGTGTTATAACGCCCCGCTGTCGCGTGATCCTTCTCAATACGCCTACCAATCCGACCGGCATGGTTGCGGATCGTTCGACTCTCGCAGCGCTCGTCGGCGTCGCCGAAAGCCGCGGAATCACGATCATCAGCGACGAGCTCTATCGTTCGTTCTGCTATGACGGCGATTTTGTTTCGCCGGCAACATTGGGTGCATCCGTCCTCGTACTCGATGGCTTCTCCAAGAGCCATGCGATGACGGGGTGGAGGGTTGGCTGGATGCACGGGCCGGCGGCCATCGTGGATGCCTGCACGACGTTGCAGCAGTACACGTTCGTCTGCTCGCCCCAGGTCGGACAGTGGGCAGGACTCGCGGCGATCGACTCGGATATGACGTTTCCGATGGATGAATGTCGTCGGAAACGTGACCGTCTCGTGGAGGCGCTCGCTCCACATTATCGATTTGTCGTTCCGGGTGGAGCCTTCTATCTGTATCCGGAGGCGCCCGGTGGCAGTGGCCGCGCATTCG
This sequence comes from Planctomycetaceae bacterium, assembly GCA_046091125.1. Lineage (GTDB taxonomy): Bacteria > Planctomycetota > Planctomycetia > Pirellulales > UBA1268 > UBA4655. The sequence continues at coordinate 2,183 of JBJTBB010000322.1, read as the reverse complement.
CGGAGATGGCGGTCGAGCGGGAGCAGCTCCTCGTCGTGCCGGGCACCGTTTTCGGGCGATCCGACACGCACTTCCGAATCGCCTATACCGTTCCGGACGCCGTTCTTGACCGGGGTATCGCGGCCCTTATTCGCCTGGCCGATTCATACCGATCAAACGCCTAGAGCCTGTCCTGGAGGGGCGGGACGACGTCTCCGTCAGCGAGCCGTTTCAGTCCAAGAGCGATCCATGCCCGGTGAGACCAGGGGCGATCGCCGCTCAGCCGTCCTAATGGCGCCCGCTAGGCACTCTTGGTGCGGGGCTCGGACATAGGGATGACCGCCTCGCCCTGCTCCACGTTCCGTTCGGTGATGAGATATCGTGAACCTGCGTGCTCGGGGAGTTCGAAGAGGATGTCAAGCATCACGTCCTCGATGATCGATCGCAGCCCACGTGCCCCCGTGTCCTTGCGAAGGGCCTTTCGTGCAATGGCCCGGAGCGCTCCCTCGGTGAACTCGAGTTCCGAGTTCTCCATTCCGAAGAGCTTCTGGTACTGCTTGACGAGGGCGTTTTTTGGCTCCCGCAGGACCTTGACGAGGGCCTCCTCGTCGAGCGGCTTGAGCGACGAGATGACCGGAAGCCTTCCGATCAACTCGGGGATCAACCCAAACTCCAAGATGTCATCCGAGTCGACCTGTGGGAGCAGTTCGGCGAGATCCGCGTCATGCCGCACTCCCGTCGGCTGGCCAAAACCGATCATTCGTCTGCCGAGGCGACGCGCGATGATTTTATCGATCCCAACGAACGTTCCACCGCAGATGAAGAGGATGTTGGAGGTGTCGATCTGAATGTACTGCTGCTCGGGATGCTTTCGACCGCCCTGTGGCGGGACGTTCGCCACCGTTCCCTCGAGCATCTTCAGCAGCGCCTGCTGGACGCCTTCGCCAGACACGTCACGCGTGATCGAGACGTTCTGACTTGTCTTGCCGATCTTGTCGATCTCGTCGATGTAGAGAACCCCACGCTGCGCGGCCTCGATGTCGAAGTCGGCGGCGTTGAGCAGTTTCAGAAGGAGGTTTTCGACGTCCTCCCCCACATAGCCGGCTTCGGTGAGGGTGGTCGCATCTCCGATGGCGAAGGGGACGTTGAGGATCTTCGCGAGCGTCCGAGCGAGGAGCGTCTTGCCGCAACCGGTCGGTCCCAAAAGCAGGATGTTGGACTTCTCGACCTCGACGTCACTCGGCTCGCTGCCAAGTACGAGACGCTTGTAGTGACTGTGAACGGCGACCGCCAGCACTCTCTTCGCGTGATCCTGTCCGATCACATATTCGTCGAGATGGGCGACAATCTCACGCGGTGACGGGATGGATGTGAAGAGTTGTTTACTCGTGCCCCTGCGTCGTTTTTCCTGGTCGAGGGTCGACTGGCACAAAGCGATGCACTCGCCGCAGATATAGACATCCCCGGGCCCTTCCACCAGCGGACCGACGTCGCGATAGCTCTTTCGGCAGAACGAGCAGAAGGCGTTCTTCTTCGTGGTGCCGCCGGCTCCTTTTCGGCTGCCGCTGACGTCTTTTCCACTTGGCATGTTGGCCCTGTCCCCCTGCTTGTTGACCTTCGATCTACTGGCCACGGACAAGAACACCCCGTCGTGCAGCCATGGGTCCCTCGTGAACCGATCCTCTGATTCGATTACTCCCGGGTTCGATCGTCAGCCATCGGTCGCCTTTTCCGATCGTGACGAATGCCCCGTCGAATCGCCCCGTCCCGCGGACGACACGTTCGGATCGAGAATCGTCCTTATCTTTCGGTATTCGTCCTCGTCGAGCACACCCTTCCTCTGCAGATTCTTATAGGTGGCCAACGTTTCTTCCCAGTCCGCACGACCCTCACCCGGCCGGCGCATTTCCCGACGGATCCACGCGATCACCACCAACGTGATCGATACGAGCGCGACGAGCCCGGCAATCGCAACGACGACCATCCCAAACTGTGAATCCAGCCACTGCATCGCAATCCGATTCACCCGTGTCCTTTGGGAGTATGGCAGGGTGCACCGCGAGCGGTCCAGAACGAAAACAGCCGGTTTTAGGCCCTCTGAGGTCGTGTTTTCCGTCAAGTGCCCGACGGAAAGTTGTCAGGTGGTGGCGGTCGCGGGGGGGCTTCTGGCGGGGGAAGGCGTCCGGTTTGGCCCAATGAAACCG
>JBJTBB010000321.1:0-3336 GCA_046091125.1 Planctomycetaceae bacterium | reverse complement strand
ATCGAAAAGAGCGTGGGGCGGGAGGTGTCGACCACCACCGGCGTCGTGACGTTGATGGCTTCGCTTCTGAAGGACCGGCATGTCGGCAAGTACATCGTGCCGATCGTCCCCGACGAGTCGCGGACGTTCGGCATGGATCCTCTGTTCAAGCAGTGCGGGATCTACGCCCATACCGGCCAGTTGTACGAGCCGGTCGAGTCCGACCAATTGCTCTACTACCGGGAGGCGAAGGACGGACAGATCCTCGAGGAGGGGATCACCGAGGCCGGCAGCATGTCGAGTTTCGTCGCCGCGGGCACGGCGTATGCGAGTCATGGCGTGCCGATGATTCCGATGTTCATCTACTATTCGATGTTCGGATTTCAGCGGATCGGCGACCTGATTTGGGCGGCCTGCGATTGCCGGGCCCGCGGGTTCCTCCTGGGCGGCACGGCGGGTCGCACCACCCTCAACGGCGAAGGACTGCAGCACCAGGATGGCCACAGCCATCTCTTCGCGATGGCGTATCCATCCGTTCGCGCCTACGACCCCGCGTTCGTCTATGAGTCGACCGTGATCATGCTCGATGGGCTCGAGCGGATGTACGGCAAGGGTGAGGACTGGATCTACTACATCACTGTTTACAACGAAAACTACGAGATGCCGAAGATGCCTGCCGGCTGTGAGCGTGGCATCCTCGAGGGCATGTATCGATTACGGGACGTGCCTGCTGCTCGGGCACCGGTCGCTGCTTTGCCACCGGTGCACCTCCTCGGTTCCGGGGCGATTCTGCGGGAGGTGCTCCGGGCCTCCGATCTGCTCGCGACGCACTGGGGCATCTCGAGTACGGTTTGGAGCGTCACGAGTTGGAAGGAGTTGAGGCGTCAGGCGCAGGAGTGTCGCCGCTGGAACATGCTGCACCCGCAGTCGGATCGGAGAAAAAGCTACCTGGAGACGCAGGTCGGCGATGCCGACGGCGTCTTCATCGCCGCGAGCGACCATGTCCGGGCGGTGCCGGAGCAACTCGATCCGTGGATTCCAGGGGGGCTTTATGCCCTGGGCACCGACGGATTCGGTCGCAGCGAAACCCGCGGTCCGCTTCGGCGTCATTTCGAGGTGGATGCGGAAAGTGTCGCGATTGCCACGCTGGCAAGGCTGGCTGATCGTGGTGCGATCGACCGTCACGTGGTCGCCGAAGCCATCGCACGTCTCGGGGTGAATCCCGAGAAGATCGATCCGGCACTTGCGTGAACGGGGTCGCGTCCTTGATGCAATGCTTCTGTGATTCAATGCAACTGATTCGATGCACCATGGTTGCCCACAGGCTCATTCGTCGCAGAGGCTCGACGCAGAGGCTTGACGAGGATGCTCGCTATCGCCTCATGAGCTGACGAATTGTCACGATTTCAACCGCCTGCCGGCCGACGGATGAATCAGCCGGCACCCCGAATGGCAGGAGAATGGTTTCCCGATCATGGCCACTGAATTCAAGCTTCCAGATCTCGGCGAGAACATCGCCTCTGGCGACGTTGTGAGCGTGTTCGTCAAGGAGGGGGACGTCGTACGCCCCGGGCAGGCACTTCTGGAGGTCGAGACAGATAAGGCCGTGATCGAGGTGCCGTGTCCGCCGGGGGGCCGTATCGCGCAGGTGCTCGTGAAGAAGGGTGACACCGTCTCGGTCGGCCAATCGCTCGTGCTGCTCGAGGCGGCGGGGGCCGCTGCTGCGGCTGGGCAGTCGCCGCAAGCTCCGTCGGCTCCGGCCGCCGCTCCGCCGCCGCGTCCTGCCGCCGTGGTCGAGCCCAAGCCCGTCCCCGCTCCTGTGCCACAGGCGCCCGCACCGAGGCCGCACGCGGCCGAGGAGCAGCCACTGCAGGTTTCGGCTGCGCCCGCGCGAACGGTTGCCGTGGCGGCTGCGGCGTCCCCTGCTGAGGGGCCCATCGCTCCGGCCGGGCCGGCCGTGCGTCGCTTGGCGAGAGAACTGGGCGTGGATCTCGGAAGGGTCCGCGGCAGTGGTCCCGACGGGCGAATCATCCGGGAAGACGTCGTCGCAGCGGTTCGACACGCATCGACCGCACCGGCCGCCAGATGGCCGGGCAGTTCGCCGGCCGGCGAGCGCGACGATTGGGGGCCGGTTCGTCGGGAAGTCATGTCGCGTATGCGGAAGACGATCGCGGTCAACATGGTCCGTAGTGTGACGACGATCCCGCATCTGACCAACTTCGACGACGCGGACGTCACGGAACTCGAGCGACTCCGAAAAGCGAGTGCCCAGGAGCACGCCAAAGGAGGCGTCAAACTGACCGCGCTGTCCTTCGTCATCAAGGCGGTCAGCCTCTCACTCCGCCTGCATCCTGCGGTGAACGCGTCCATCGACACCGAAAAGGGTGAGATCACGTACAAGGAGTACGTGAACATCGGGCTCGCGGTCGACACGCCGAGGGGATTGGTGGTGCCCGTTCTCCGGGACGTCGACAGCATGACGATCCCGCAGGTCGCGCAGGCGATCTCCGATACGGCCGATAAGGCCAAGAACGCCAGTTATGGTCTCGACGACCTTCGGGGTGGTACCTTCACGATCAGCAACCTCGGGGCGATCGGAGGGAGCTATTCCACGCCGATCATCAACTGGCCCGAAGTGGCGATCCTCCTCGTTGGCAGGTCGCGAAAGCTTCCTGTGATCGTGGAGGATCGGATCGAGCCCCGCCTGATGATGCCGCTCTCGCTGTCGTATGACCATCGAATTATCGATGGGGCGATGGCGGCCCGGTTTCTCAACGAGGTCATCGGCTATCTCGAAAGCCCGGGCAGGCTGCTCCTGGCGATGTAGACCGTCGCGTGCGGGGCAGCGAGACGCAACCAAGACGGGTATCAACCGTGAACTCGATTGAATCGGCCGGAACCGCGAGCGTCGCGTTTCTTGAGGAACTGTTCGAACAGTTTCAGCGGGATCCGCAGAGCCTGACACAGGACTGGCGGGATTACTTCGAGCATGCCATGTCACCGGCGTCCCGAGGTGTGCTCGCTGCTGGCGTGGCGCCGGGCGCTGGCCTGGAGGGACGCAATGGCCATGGAGGGCGGGACGCTGTCGGCCACGCGAAGCCTAACGGCTTCCACGCGATCGATGAGAACCTCATCGCCCCGGACGGCATCGCGACGGGGCATGCCGTCGCCGTGAGCAACGGCATGCCGAAGCTCCCCGACCTGCCAGCGGGTGAGGAGGAACCTCTTCCGATCCCCGCCTCAACCTCCTCGGAGGAGGAACGTCTCGCTTTCCTGCAGGATCGTGTCGATCAGCGCGTTCGGGCCGTCAGGGTGCGCGGGGTGCGGTTGGCGGTCCTGGAGGCGCGCGGGCGCCCG
>JBJTBB010000320.1:0-3007 GCA_046091125.1 Planctomycetaceae bacterium | reverse complement strand
GTGAGTTGGAGAAGGGCAACACCGACCGGCTGCTGCCCATCGCCCCCGAGTTCGCCCTCTTCCTGTTGGAGACGCCGGAGGCGGCCAGGACGGGGCCGGTGTTCCGCCTTGAAGGTCGGCAGGGGAGGTACCGCGACTGGGAGGTGTCGAAGATCGTCTCGAAGATCGGCAAGGCGGCGGGCGTGAAGGTCTACGTCAGCCCGAAGGATTCCGAGAAGGTGAAGTATGCGTCAGCCCACGACTTCCGCCGGGCGTTTGGCGTGCGTTGGGCGGCGCGGCTGATGCCTGCCCAGTTGATGGAGCTGATGCGGCACGAGTCGATCGAGACGACCCTGCGGTTCTACGTGGGCACCGACGCCCAGCGGACGGCCGAGGCGGCCTGGGCGGCGTTCGACGCCCTCCAGCGGGTGTTCGCGGGGCCGTTTGCTAACAGTTTTGCTAACAGTGCCACTTCCGGGGGTGCCGACGCCGCACCCCCGGAGGAGCGATCCACACAGGAAATCACGGAACCAAATCCAACTAGGCCCGGTGTGATTCGAACACACGACCAAGGGATTATGAGTCCCCTGCTCTAACCACTGAGCTACGGGCCCGAAGTGTTGCGTCGCGTACGTGAATTGATGGTCCGGTCGGGAGGCGATACGAGCGATCGACATCAAAGCATGCGTTGATACACACCTCTGGACCATCGTACCCTTCCCGGAACAAACGAAACCATTTCACGCCTACAGGCGTGAAACGTGATCCTCTGAGGTGCATCCTCGACCATGACGAATCGTCGACCGGTCAGTCGAGCGCGGCCGGCCCGAGGACATTCGCCGATCGAGCGATCGCGTCCGGCAGGCCGAGATCAGCCAGGCGACAGGCGTGGACGCCACAGCCCGTGGGGGCCGACTGGCCCGGCGTGGTTCGCCAGACGATCGATCGCTCCATCAGCGCCGGCGCGCGTGTGTCAAGGATGGTGCATCCACTGACAAGCACGTCGTGGCTGTCCTCGACGAGGAGACCGATGGGCGTGCCCTCGAGCAGTTGGCAGCCGGTCATCGTGATGCGACGGCAGCGCACGAGTTCGACGAGCGCCTGCTTGGTGGAAGGCTTCGACCCTTGGACGGTATTGGTTCCGGCGCGAGCGTCCTGGATGAGCAGACCCGAGATGGTGCAGTCCCGGCAGTCGGCCAGCCGGATCCCGGTGGACAGTTCGAGGTCGCCATAGTCCGCATTGTGGCCCACGCAGTTGTCACCGATCGTGATCGCCCGGCAGTCCTCAAGCAGCATCGTGCGCTCGTGGCCGCTGTAGAGGTAGTTGCCAGAAATGGCGAACCCGAGCCCGGAGGTGAGATGGATATTGGTCGTCTGGCTGCCGATCAGATTGCCGACAATCGTCCACATGCCGACCTTCCGGCCGTGGTCGGCGCCGGTTCCAACGAAACGGATGTTCGCGCCCCCCGGTGTGGCGGTGGCCTGGATGGTGTTGGAGGCGATCGTACCCTCGCGGATCGAACCGTCGCGGGCGTCGATCCAAATCTCAGCGGAGGGATCATCACCCCGCTCCACTCCGATCGAGGCGTTGGTGTTGTACTCGATGTCGTTGCCGGTGATCTGCAGGTTACGGATCTCTCCTCCTTCGATCCGGATGCCGCCGAGACGGCAGTAACTGATATGGGAGGAGGCGATCACCGCTTGATGAAGGTTGACCCTGTCGAGAAAGATGCCGATGCCCGTGTTGCGATAGATGTGGCAATGCGATACCAGTAGGTTGCGAGCCCTGCCGGTCACGTGGATGGCATGTCGCACGGAACGCAGGAGCACGCCGGAGAGCAGAGGCTCCATCACCCCCTCGAGCCGGATGCCGTCCGCCTCTGCATGCAATCCGGCGATTTCGATGTCACGGATCGTGGGCATGCGCTGGGAGTGCCAGACCGATGGCGACACGTTGCGGGGATCGGCATTGCCACCGTGCGAACCCGTGACGAGAAACGCGGGTCCGGGGCCATCCATCAGGATGCGAGCCGTTCCGCCGGAGCCATCAATCCCTTGTCGCGTCATCCACACCCGCGCGGGATCCGCCGCTCCGCCAGGCGTCTTCAGACCCTTGGCGAGATTGACGACGATCGTGCGGGTGATGCGGTAGTCACCCCGGGAAAAATGGACAACCCCGTCGCCATCGGCGATCGCGTGCTCGATCGCATCGGAATCGTCGCTGCGACCATCGCCCCGTGCGCCAAAGTCTCGGACATTGCTCACGGCGATAGTTCGTTCCGGTGATTTGCAATGGAAAGGTACAGAATTACATTGAAAGAAGTGTTGTTTACTGTGCGCGTGACTGTAACCCCCCCAACTGGAGGCCTGTATTCTGATGTCCGATCCGAAGTCCACGAGTTCGCCCTCGACCGCCAAGTCGAGGTCCACGTCCTCCAAGGGTGTGAACAAGTCCGAGGAAATCCGGAAACTCGCCACGGCGATGAAGGCGAAGGGCGAAAAGCCCCGCCCGGTCACGATCGTTGCCACGCTCAAGACGCAGGGCATCGTGGTCTCGAGTCCGCAGGTGAGCATCGTGCTTAAGAAGATGGGCTTCCGCCCTCGTCGCCGGCGGTCCTCGAAGGCTGGCGTGGCGGGTGCGGTTCGCAGGGCATCGACCGTCAAGCTCGGCACGATCTCGGTCGAGGATCTCGTCGTAGCCCAGAAGATGGCCGGAGCATTCGGCACACCCGACAAGGCCATCGCGGCGCTCGAAGCCCTCAAGCGGTTCTTCACCTGAATCGCGACGGTCGGATGACGCGAGCATGGACCGTCACCGATTCACGCCCGTGAGTACCGACGAGTGTGAGCGGTCACGGTCGATCGCTTACGAGTGCTGCTGATAATAGACAATTCGGATCCCATTCGAGTAGCCGCGGCGGACCCACCTCAGCCCCGGCTCTTTCGGGTCAGACGGTGGTGACCCGTGCGTCCGTCGGCGGGCATGGTTGAAGGTATGGGCACGCCGCCACCGACGTGTCTGGGGGGG
>JBJTBB010000319.1:0-3904 GCA_046091125.1 Planctomycetaceae bacterium | reverse complement strand
CTCAGCCCCCATGTGGCCGCGGAGCATCTGTCGATGCTCTGCGAACGGGGTCGACTGATGCTGCAGCCGGAGCCGAAACGCGCACCAGAAAAGCTTTTCCGTCTGGCCTGGGATGGTGGAAGGCCATGGGAGTTCGTCCTCGTCATCGACCCCCCCGACCCGGACGACCACGAAGACGATCCGAATGATGAGCGAACGGTGACGGCCGATCGTCCCGCGAAGGCGTCGCTTCGCGGGATGCTCGCCCGCGGCAGCGAGCTACGCGCGCTCGACTCGGCCAGGGCCGTTCTCCAGGTTGGAGTGATCGTGTTCGACGATCGCATCGCACGGCTCGATGCCTGCGAGGACGGCCGTGCGTCCGCGTTGGGCTGGCTCGACCAATTCGAACGCCGCGGTCCGATAGATCTCTCGGGTGCCCAGGTCGACGGTCTGATCGAACGGCTAGCGAGCCTCGCCTCGCCGCCGCGACTGGTTCTGCCGGCCTGGACGGGGTGGCGGATCGAGTCTGGGACTCCACGGGCGAAACTCGTCCTGGATGACACTCCTGCGATCGACGAGGTCGCCGACGTTCGCAGGGGCCGAGGCGCGTCCAGGCGAGTGACGCTGGCCGGAAGGATCTGGTTCGAATACGCGGGAATCCTCGTAGCCGCCGATGATCCATGTGGCGGAATCGTCGAACCCTCGAGGAGGATCTTCGTGCGGCGCCATCGGGCCGCCGAGCGCGAGGCGCTTGCGGTCCTCTCACGACACGGCGTCAGTTCGCCGCGTCCGTCCGAGACCGGGGCCATCGAAACCGATCACCACGTGGAGATCCCGCGACAGCGACTCGACTCGGCCGTCTCGCTCCTGGCTGCGGAAGGCTGGGCGGTCGAGGTCGCAGGTCGGCGGTACCGGCCGGCGGGTAGCGTGGCCTGGAACGTCGAGCGGCATCGACTGGTTCGAACTTTCAGGCTCCGTCGACTTTGGAGGAGTGACGGCCGACGTGCCCGCGCTGCTCGTCGCACTCGAACGGGGCGAGCGGGTCGTGGAGCTATCGGACGGTTCGATGGGAGTACTGCCGGAGAACTGGGCCTCCCGCTACGGACCGCTCCTGGAACTCGCGGAGCGACGTGAGGGACGACTGTTCTTCGGTCGCATGCAGATGGCACTCCTCGACGCCCTGCTGGCCGGACAGCCATCGACCCGGTTCGACGAAGCCTTCGAAGCCCTGCGTGAGGAAATCTCCCGAGGGGAACGACCGGAGCCGGTCACCGAACCAGAGGGTTTCGTGGGTACGCTCCGCCAGTACCAGCGGGAGGGACTCGGCTGGCTCGTCTTCCTGGAACGGATGGGCCTGGGCGGCTGCCTCGCTGACGACATGGGTCTCGGAAAGACGATCCAGGTCCTCGCGCTCCTCCTTCGTCGCGGCCAGATGGCGGCGGACAACGGCCTTCCCCACAGGCCGTCGCTGGTGGTCGTGCCGAAGAGTCTGGTCTTCAACTGGATGGACGAGGCGCGCCGATTCGCGCCACGGCTCAAGGTGCTCAACCACACCGGCAACACTCGCTCGACCGAATCCGATCGGCTCTCCGAGTACGACCTGGTCCTCACCACCTACGGCACCCTCCGCCGCGACGTGCTACGACACCGTGAGTCGGAATTCGATTACGTGGTTCTGGACGAGGCGCAGTCGATCAAGAACGCCGGCAGCCAGGCGGCCAAGGCCTGCCGACTCCTCCGGGCACGTCATCGACTCGCCGTCACCGGCACGCCCGTGGAAAACCACATTGGTGAACTCTGGAGCATCTTCGAATTCTTGAATCCAGGGCAGCTCGGTTCCGCGGCGCGGCTGAAGCGATTCCTCGCAGGCGGTCGTGGTGGCAGCGGCACCGAACTCGTGGCACGGGCCGTGCGGCCGTACCTTCTACGACGGACGAAGACGCAGGTGCTCGACGATCTGCCCGAAAAAACGGAACAGACAATCCACTGCGAACTCGGTGAGGAACAGCGACAGGTCTACGACGAGCTCCGCGAGCACTATCGACGGGAGCTGGCAGGACGAATCGGATCGGTGGGCATCGGTCGCTCCCGTATCGCCGTGCTCGAGGCCCTCCTGCGGCTTCGTCAAACGGCCTGCCATCCCGGCTTGGTCGATCCCGCGCGGATCGACGGAGCGTCGGCAAAGCTCGACCTGCTGGAGGAGCAATTGGCGGAAGTGCTCGACGAGGGTCACAAAGCCCTCGTCTTCAGCCAATTCACCAGCTTCCTGTCTCTCCTCAGACGACGCCTGGATTCGACCGGAAGGGTGTACGAGTACCTCGATGGAAAAACGACGGACCGTCAGGCACGAGTGGCGCGCTTCCAGGAGGACCCCGACTGCCGACTGTTTCTGGTGAGCCTGAAGGCGGGCGGGCAGGGTCTCAACCTCACCGCGGCCGACTACATATACGTCCTCGACCCCTGGTGGAATCCAGCGGTGGAGGCCCAGGCCATCGACAGAGCCCATCGCATCGGCCAGACACGCCGTGTTTTCGCCTACCGGCTGATCGCGAGCGACACCGTGGAGGAGAAGATCGTCGCCCTTCAGGACCGTAAGCGCGAATTGGCCGAATCGATCGTGCGGGCCGACGAGAGCCTTTTGTCCTCGCTCACCGCCGAGGATGTCGAACTGCTCTTCTCCTGATGCCGACCACAACCGGCCGCATGGCTTGCCGGACGCCGCCTCGCCGCCTGCAGCCCGGGGAAAACCGTCGACCGGCGGTTTTCTGCAGGCTGTCGTCATGACGGAATTCTCATAATTTGTCACGCCGGGACATACGGGTAGTCTTGGATTCCGGTCCTGATGTCTTCGATCCGGAGGATCTCACCGTGGCTGTTGTGCTGACCCGATCGGCCGTTTCACCACTCGCCCGCCCATACGGTTCGATGCTCGTACCGACGCCCGAATCCCTGTCAATTGTGAATGCGCGAAAACACCGACCGCGGTCGGATGACTCCTCTTCCGCCGCGGCCTCGCCCATCGTGCGGTCCGGGACGCCGCAGACCGCGCATCCGGTCGGTCGGGGACCGAACGCCGATCCGGCTCGCGACGGCGAAACGGAAGACTTCGACGAGTCTTCCGGTCTGACACACGTCCTCGTCGTGGACGACGAGGACGACCTTCAGGAACTGGTCCGATACAATCTGACCAAGGAGGGCTTTCGAGTCTCCTGTGTGGGAACCGGCGAGGATGCGCTCAAGGTTGTACGCCGTCAGCCTCCCGACCTGATCGTGCTCGACCTGATGCTCCCGGCGGTGGACGGTCTCGAGGTCTGCCGCCGCCTCAAGGGGGATTCGAAGACCCGTGACATCCCGATCATCATGCTCACGGCCAAGAGCGAGGAGCATGACATGGTCGCAGGGCTCGAAAGGGGGGCCGACGACTACATCGCCAAGCCATTCAGCCCGCGAGTTCTGGCCGCACGGGTAAAGGCCCTGCTGCGTCGCAAGGAGTCGGAACGCCTGGCCGAACTCGATATCACGATCGAGGCCCGGGAGCTCGTCATGCACCCCGGTCGCCACGAAGCCACACTTGCGGGACACCAGCTCGAACTGACCTATACCGAGTTCTCGCTGCTGCAGTTTCTCGCCAAGCGTCCGGGTTGGGCCTTCACCCGGACTCAGATCGTGGATGCAGTGAAGGGGGAGGATTATCCTGTGACCGAGCGATCGGTCGACGTCCAGGTGGCCGGCCTTCGCAAGAAGCTCGGTGCGCATGGCAACTACATCGAAACGGTCCGGGGCGTCGGCTATCGCTTCCGACCCTGACGCGACCTCCGCCCGCGTTGCGGCGCAGCTGCCTCGTCAGCAATTCGCCTGGCATCTCTTGGCCGGATGGTGCAGTCTTCTGGCGATCGTGCTGGTCGTCTGCTTTTGGCAGGCCTCG
>JBJTBB010000318.1:0-6268 GCA_046091125.1 Planctomycetaceae bacterium | reverse complement strand
GGCGGCATGGGTCCGGGCGGCATGGGTCCGGGCGGCATGGGTCCGGGCGGCATGGGTCCGGGCGGCATGGGTCCGGGCGGCGGCTCACCACCGATGATGAATGAAGGAATGGTTTCATCACCACCGGGTTCTTTTCCGGGAGGAGATATGCAGTCCGGATCGGTGTATCCGGGGATGGGCGGGTCGATGGGAGTGTTTGCGGCCACACCCGGCCAGGATGGGGAGGAGTACCGCCTGTTCCGCTTTTTGGATACCGATGTAGCGCCCGGTAAAAAATACGTGTATCGCGCGAGGTTGGCGGTACGGAATCCGAATATGGGAGTGCCCGCGAGGTATCTCAAAGAGTCCTCTCTGGGAACGAATCCGTGGATCGTCTCGGATCATAGTGAGCCGAGCAAGCCGGTGATGGTTCCTGGTGCGATCAAGGTCCTCGCAAGAGCGCTCGCGAAGGATGGCACCGTTGACAGCCTTAAAGAAATGAAAATCCGTAATAACATGGCTGAATTACTCGTTCTCGCCGAAAGTCAGGAGACAGGGCGACTGACGCTTCGCTCCGTTATTGCGGAGGCGGGCGGAGTCATTAACGTCGACGAAAATCTCAACAAGAAAGGTGGTCTGATCTCGAAAGGTGAGGCCGTGAAAACGGGAGCCATCCTCCTCGATCTGAGAGGATCCCAGGTCGACCGAATGAGCGAACGTGCGATGACGAAAACTGCCTCGAAAAGTACTCCACAACAGCCGCTTGAAGCACTCGTTTTCGAACCGGATGGCAAGGACGGATTTGTCTTTCGGGTCGTGAGTCTTGTCGAATCGGAACACGCGGTCGACGTATTCCGCAAGACGCTTCCCAGAGAGGTCGTTTCAGGTGGTGAAGCGACTCCCGGACAGGGCTATTCCCCCCAATTCTCACAATGAACGAGGCCAAAATGAGAACGTCGCCCTCGTTGTCTCAAAGACAAAGGGATCTCTGCGCGCTGTTCCCTGGAGTGCGACCCACCTGCTTTGCCCCACGATTTCGGTATCGTCGCGAGCGGTGGCCGCTGGCCCTGCTTCTGATTCTCGCGATACAGATTGTTCTGGCAGGTGTGTGGGCCCAGGCGGCTGAGGACGCGATGGCCCTGCGGCTTGCGGACTGGCCATAAATTGAATCATCGCCCGACACGAAGGCTTATCAGGAGGCGCTTCGTGGTGGGGGAGCGTTCGATGAAAACCGCCGCAAGCACCTCGAGGAGGTGATTCTGCCTCAGCTGGCCCGAGATACGAATCAACCGATCGTGACCCGAATTCGTCACCGGATTCCCGCGATCGCTCTGGGCATCGCAAACCGTAATCCACAAGCGTATGCAGGGATCACGACCGCCATCCTCGGTTTCATGGATTCACTTGTGAGGGATGAGACATCCTCCGTCATTGCGCGAGTCAACGCGACGATGCTTATCGGCGAGTTGGAATCAGCCGACGGAAAGCCGCTCACGGATGCGTTGAAGCCGCTGCTGGGATTTGTAGCGGATCCAGCCCTGCCGATGGCGATACGCGTTGTGTCCTTGGCTTCGATTTTGAAATTCGCTGATGCCATCCGTCAGGATGCTGCATTGCGTGATTCGGTCATCACCGCCTCCACAGCGATTATCGAAGAGCCCAAGTCAGATAGCGACGACATTGCAAGACAATGGCTTGCCTCCCGTGCCATCGAGATGATCCCAGCCGTCCTCGACGAACTCCCTGCCGGTACGGCTACGAGCCTCACGCGGATCGTTCGAGAAGGTTCAGACGTGGATGTGCGTATCGGAGCGGCCCTGGTGCTTGGGCGAATTTCCACTGCCCAGTCGCGAATTGACGTGGGAGCGATCGTTGACGCAGTCGAGAAAGTGGCGGTCGAAATGCTGGTGGCCGACGAGCAAGTAGCCCGAAGGTACGAGGTGCAGGAGGTTCTGGGGAGGTCATCAGGAGACCCTATGGGAGCGGGATATGCGCCGATGGGGCCCGGGTTTGGTACGGGAAGTTCGCCCGGCGGTGATTTCTTCCCAGGCTTCGCGCCCGGCGGCAGCGTTGATGGAGGTGGTTTTGGAGGTTCGTCGCCCGGCGGGCCTGCGGGCATGATGCAGCCGAACTTTTTCCCAAACACGACTCCGACCAAAAGAGCACGGGGAATCGATTCGCCACCGGAACAGGTTTACCGTCGAACTGCATGGCGACTGCTGCAACTTGTGAGGGCATTGGAGGGCGCAGATGGCACCAAGGGATTGGCTGCCTTGGGATCGGACGAGGAGACGAGCCGAGCAAAGCAACTTGCCAAAGTTCTGCTCAATGGCAGCGATTCACTCGATGAGACTCCCGACATCGCAACGCTTCGGAAGCTTGTCGCAATCGTGTCCCCGGAGTCTGTCGATTCCCCAGCGGAAGAACCGGGTGAAGATGGAGCCATGGAGCCATCCTCGGGTGCGAACCCAAACAAGCCTCCGCAACCGCGGACGCCGGCAGATTCCCCATTTGACCCCTTTAAATGAATCGACCGTCTTTTGAGCCAGTCGTGCTTGGTTTTGTCGTGGGTTTTTGTCGAATCGCATACCTTTAGGAGGCGACTTCACGCGATGACGCGGGTCTGACTGGTCGTCGAAGTCAGTTGTCGAGATTCATGACGACAGGGCGATCCTTACGAGATCCATCATCGCCCGAAGGCTTTCGCGGTAGCCAGCCTTGCTCATGCCGCTTGAGCGATCGGTGAAGGTTATCGGCACCTCGACCACGCGCGCTCCGGCGCGTTGAATTCGCAGGAGGAGTTCCTCTAAAAATGCGAATCCCGTGGAAATCGGTGTTGCGAGCGTGTCGATGACACGTAACCGAATTGCCCGGAATCCGCTGGAGGGATCGCGCACTGGAATCCGAAGGATCCAGCGGCAGAAGATCGCGACGAGAAGGCTTGCCACGTGCCGTCTGATGGGCCAGCCGACCGTGCGTCCACCTGCAACCCTTCGTGAGCCGATGGCCATGTCGGCAGGCTTGCCTCCCACCGGGTCAAGCGCCGTCAGGAGGCGTTCGATGTCGGCCGGATTGTGGCTGAAGTCGCCATCGAGCGTCACAGAGATCGAGAAGCCACGAGCCTTGGCCACCTGATAGCCCTCGAGCGTCGCCGATCCGATACCACGTCTTCCTCGTCGGACGAGCACGTGCAGTCGTGGATGCCGCTCGGCGGCTGCCATTGCTGTCCTGCCTGTGCCGTCAGGTGAATCGTCATCCACGATCAGCAGCTGCAAACGGTCGGACTGCGCAAGGATGTTGTCGATGAGCCGCTCGATGTGTTCCTGCTCATTGAACGTCGCGACCTGTACGAGTACCTCCCCGGGAGGCCAGTTCGGGGAGGATTCAAGATCGCCGACGCTGGGACGTTCGGCCGATTGGCGGAAAGGATCCATTCCGCTGCCCGCAGGAACCGTGTGAGTTTGAAATGAGTTCTGTCAGCCGCCACGGCGGAGCCTGGCGAACAGGCTCCGATAGTCCGATGGGCGGACGGCGAAAACAAGAGGCTCTGCGGAACCATATGGCAATTCATCGTCTTCCACGATGAAAAGGTCCCGATCGTCGAGTTCGTCGGCCGGCTTTCCATTTCGATCACTGGCGTGGCCGGGATTCATGGTGACCGGAGTCGTGGTTGCGGCCTGAGATGCCTGCCAGGCATCGATGCACCTCGCCATTAATACGCCCTCTTCGCTCGCAACCTTTGGACAGGTTGCGAAGTCGTCTGGGCCGCGGACGATGAGCCGTGACGAGACTTTCTCCTCGCTGTCGAACATCTCCTGAAAAGGGTCGGCTGCTGCGTCGAAGAGCACCTCGACATCCGGCCCCGCCAGAAGATCGTCGACAGAGCCGGCTGTCGATGACCCATTCGGAAGGGCATCGTCGTTGGCTGCCGTGGCCTGATACACGGATGGCTCGTGACCGATTCCACAGCCCTGGAGGGAATGGGATTGGTAACCCGGGTCACGTCGCAACCAGGCATTTTCGTCGAGCATCCCGAACTCGACGACATCATCGGTCGCCGGTCTCAAAGATCGATCGTGCATGCTCGAGTCCCCTTCGCCCTTCGGGCCGTTTGAATCACGTCCGCGATCTATTTCGAATCCAACGTCGTCCTCGGAGATCCGCAATGGAACGTGATTAGCACCCGGAAGAGGAAGCTGCTGAATCCGTCGCCAGGCCGCCTCGATATCCTGCGGAGTGACCCGATTGATGGTCGAGTCGGCCCCCCGCCGCTCCTCCACCATGCGAAGGGCCCGGTCGCAGATCTGGTTGATCACTCTGGGAATACCGTCGCTGATCGTGAAGACAGCATCCTCGCATCCGTCGGTGAATCGCTCGTTCCAGTTGATCGACGCGACGGCGCATTGGGTTCGCACATAGGCAGCGGTCTCGGCGTGATCGAGTCTCCCGAGCGAGCAGCGAACCGCGATTCGCTGGACGAGACTTTCGCAGCGGGGCGAAGCCAGCCGTTCCTCCAGGTCGATCGTGCCAGCGAAAACCACGTGCACGGCAGGTATCGGAGTTGGAAGGCCGGACAGCAGTCGGATCTCCTCGAGCAGGCGTTCCGGTAGGGTGTGAGCCTCGTCCAGCAGCAGCACCAGGCCCGATGCGGATGAGGCGAGGGTTCGCACCCGCTCCACGATGGACATGCGTAGGTCCCCCTCCTCCATGCCCCGGTAGGGTTCACCGAGTTCAGCCAGGATCGATTGCCACAGTGCGCGCCTGGTACAGATTCGAGCCCCCGCAAGTAAAGCGACATCGAAATCCCCCCTTAACCGCTCGGCGAGCAGTGCAAGTAACAGGGATTTCCCGGTGCCGGGACGCCCGACGATCACGCCGAAACCCTCTCCTCGACGAACCGCCCTTTCAAGATCTGACCGGGCCGCCTCGATCGCCGTCGCTGGAGAATAGGATGCGACCCTCGGAACGGACGGAAATGGCCGAATAAACGAGGGGGCGCTTCCAGTGCAATGATGATTGAATACGGTCATGTCGTGGGTCCGGGGTGGCCTGCGCGGGGCTTCTGTCGTCCAGTGAACCCCCGGAGTACCTTCGTCCATCCGAGTCGGTTTCCTGCACCTTCAGCCACAGGCGCCGACCTGTCTCGTGCCCGTAGACGGCTTCCTCACGGTGATCACCGCCTTGGGAGCGGTCTCGAGAAGACAAAACAGATTGTGAATGGAGTGACATGATGACGACGACCACCGAAACGGTTGACGATGCTCAGGAGGTACTGTTTCGTGTGAAAATATGCGGCATCGTCGACCCCGCGGATGTTGTACTCGCCGCCGACGCCGGCGCGGACGCCATCGGACTTAATTTCGTGGATGGTTCCCCGCGATGCCTGCATCGGACGCAGGCGATCGCCGTCGCGTCGAGCGTGCCAGCCCATGTATTGCGGGTGGGCGTGTTTACGGGTGTCGATGCCGAGCGTATCCATCGCACGGCCCGGGAATACGGATTGCACGCCATCCAACTGCACGGAATCATCGGGGTGGCTGACCCACCAAGACTTTGTGCCGAACTTTGGCCTCTTCCGGTGATCAGGGCGATCCGGCTGGAAAACGGATCACTCGACACGTCCCGTCGATGGATCGAGGAGGCGAATGCAATCGGAAGAAGTCCCCGGATGGTATTGCTGGATGCCGCCGCCGCGATGGGCACGACGGCCGGTCGGCTCGGGGGTACCGGCGAGACCGTCGAGTGGACGGCCGTCGCTCGCGAAGCCCGTCTGGAGGTGCCAATGGCGCTTGCGGGGGGGCTTTGTCCTGAAAATGTGGCCGCGGCAATAGCCGCGGTACGGCCGATGGCAGTGGATGTCGCGAGCGGTGTGGAGCGGTCGATCGGGCGAAAGGATGACTCTCTCGTTCGGGCATTCGTCGCGGCGGCCCGGACGGCCCTCGCCGAGGTCTGACGGGCCCACGATCGGCTTTTCCGACGGCTGAGTCGAAGCAGACTTCGGAAGTCCTCGACCGCTCGAATCACGCGAACGGCCGAAGCGAAAACACTGCGTCAGCCTGTTCGGCAGCCGGCTTTCGGCTACACTTTTTCGTGCCCCCCCGAGTATTCGGGACCGACCCCGTCGCCTTGTGGATCCCCGCCAACGGGATGAACAGGCGACTTCCGGTGGTGAGAGCCAGGATGGCTCGCGTCGGAGGCTTTTGCCCGATAAGCGACCCGTCAGCAGGCGGGTTGAAATGTCCTCCCAGGAGTGTCCTCCGTGACCCACGTCGAAACCCGTCTTCCGTAC
>JBJTBB010000317.1:0-2510 GCA_046091125.1 Planctomycetaceae bacterium | reverse complement strand
AGGAGTTCGGCGAGCGGCGCATCGATGCCGAGGAGGTCGTGGAGCGTGGTCACGTATTCGGTGCGATTGAGCCGGCGGTGCACCGCCCGGCCCTCGTCGTCGTGCCGCGCGAGGCCCGCCGCCGTGAGTCCGCCGCCGAGCGCGTCGAGAAACGCCGTCCGCAGTTCGGGGGCCGGCCGGTCTTCTTCTGG
Organism: Planctomycetaceae bacterium; assembly: GCA_046091125.1. Taxonomy (GTDB): domain Bacteria; phylum Planctomycetota; class Planctomycetia; order Pirellulales; family UBA1268; genus UBA4655. Next base: position 2,319 of record JBJTBB010000317.1, on the reverse strand, counting down.
GGGCGGCATCTCGCCGCGGGCCACGCGGTCGAACACCTTCGCCCACTGGGCCTGGCTCGCCGCGTCGGCAGGATCCCAGCGGAGGGCCGTGGCGTCGAAGCCCGCCTCGCGGGAGTCGGCGCCATGGCAGGCGATGCAGTGCCGCTCGAGGAGCGCCTGCCGCACCGGGGCGGCGGCATCGGCCGGGGGCGCGACCTCCCCCTGGGCCGCGCCGGCGGCAAGAATGCCGCAGGCAGCGAGCAGGCGGGAGACCCACGGCGGGGTCGGGCGGGGGGAGATCATGGTGGGAAAGCCTCAATCAACCATAGGCTCATTCCCCGGCCGTCGCATCCGACTTTCGGGCAGCGCAAGCGGCCGGCTTGCAGGGATTGACATATCGATGTATTGAGCATACACATTTATGCATGCGAACGACGCTCGATCTCGACGATCGCCTGCTCGCGGCCGCTCGTCGCGTCGCGGCCGAAAAAGGAACGACGCTCACGGCCTTCGTGGAGCACGCGCTCGCCGCGTCGCTGACCCAGCGAGGAACTGCCGACACGGCCTACCGCCTGCAGTGGAAGACACACCGCGGTCGTACGCTGCCCGGCGTTGACGTGGCGGATCGCGATCGGCTGTTCGAGAGGATGGAAGGACGGTCGTGATCGCCGTCGATACCAACGTCCTCGTGTATGCCAATCGCGAGGAGTCTCCTCTGCATGCCGCGGCCCTGCGAGCGCTCCGGCACCTGGCCGAGGGGGACGAAGCCTGGGCGATTCCCATTTTCTGCGTCGGTGAATTCCTGCGCGTCATTTCACACGACAGGCTCTTCGACCCGCCGACGCCGGTGCTCGACGCGGTCGATTCCGTGGCGTCGCTGCTCGCCAGTCCGTCGGCTCGGCTGCTGGTGCCAGCAAATGGTCACCTTCGGCTCGTGCGCGGCCTGATCGAGGAGGCGAACGCGCGAGGCAATCTGGTCTTCGACGCGCAGATCGCCGCGGTGTGCCTCGAGCACGGGGCGACGACGCTGCTCACCGAAGACCGCGACTTCGCCAGGTTTCGGAGCCTGAAGCCGCTCACGCTCGAAGCATTCCTGGGCCGCCTCGCATAGTTGGCCGGCCGGCGCAGGAAAAAGGCGCCAGCCACCAAAAATGGGCAATCGGCCCGCGTCTCCAGATGGGATAAATGGCCACTTTTCCCCTGTGGATGGCTGTTGAAGCCCGGTGTTGACTACAATCCAGGGTTGATCCGAACCGTGGAAGCGACTGTCGGCGGCTCACTCGAGCGCGAAGTCGATGCCGGAGGCGGAGGCCTTTCTGGTGATCGTGGCGCGGAGCGTCGACTGCACGTTGTATTTCGTGGGGATGACGTTCTCCATGACCGGCACCTCCATTTTCGTGCCGTCGGGCCGGAACACCTGCGTGTTGACGGTGAGCGTCTTGCCGGAGGCGCGGGAACTGGTGATCTGCACGCGGTAGGTGCCCCCCTCGTGGCCTCCCTGCGCCGCCGGCACGGCATAGCGGCCGGCCTTCACCACCCCGCCGAACGACGGCCCGGGAGTGGCATCGACGGGGATGAACTCGATCAGCCCGTCTTCGACAGGCTCTCCGGCGAAGGTCACGCGGCCTGCGAGCGGGAGCCGCCGGAGCTTCGAGCCACGGCCGCAGCCGGCCACGAGCACGCAGGCCACTGTCAGCCAGATCGCCAGCCGTCGCGGCGCCGCGCCGGCACGCGTCTCGTCGAACAGGCCGCCGGCTTTCGATGGGATCACGGGATCACTCCAGCGCCACCGACTCGCCGCCGTCGATGCTGGCCATCGCCTGCCAGGTCGCGAGGTTGATCTCGTCGCGGACAAACCGCACCGAGCCGTCGAGCATGCCGGCCTGCACGCCGCCCTGGTGGCGGCTGCGGGCGGCGTAGTTCACGTTGCTCCACCCGATGTCAGACCGCCCAATGATCGGCGCGCCGGGGACGTTCGTATTCATGACCGGCGGGCAGCAGTCGTGGGCCCACTGCACGACCTGGTCCGGCAGCGTGGAATTCGGGCCGCGGAGGGCCGAGAACTGGCAGCCCCATTCGTGCGACCATTTGCCGCGCATGTCGCCCAGTGGCGAGATCACCTCGGAGACGGCCATCGTTTTGGAGAGGCCGTCGCCGACCTTCGCCGAGCGGCGGGCGATGTTGAAGTTGAAGATGGCGTGGACGTCTTTGCAGGCCGCATTCACGGCGGCGAGCGGGCCGGGGTCCATGGCGTAGCGATCCGGATAGGCGTCGAATTCCACCATGTCGCCCTTGGCGCTGAAGCAGCCGGGGTAGTTGCCCCTGCCGTAACTATCCCAC
>JBJTBB010000316.1:0-7678 GCA_046091125.1 Planctomycetaceae bacterium | reverse complement strand
ATCGTGGATCTCTTCTACCAGGGCGGGCTCGAATACATGCGATACAGCGTCTCCAACACCGCTGAATACGGCGACTACACCCGTGGCAAGCGGATCATCACGGAAGAAACCCGCAAGGAAATGAGGAGGATTCTCGAAGAGATCCGCTCCGGGCAGTTCGCACGGGATTGGATCCTCGAGAATCGTGGGGGTGCCGCGATGTTCAAGTCGACGCGACGCAGGGAGCGGGGGCACCTGCTTACCGAAACGGGCCGTCGGCTGCGACGCATGATGAAGTGGATCGATTCAAAGGAGGTCTGAGATGACTCCCGAGGAACGTGACATAAGGGTGCTCTACGACCAGCTCCAGCCGGGGGAACTCGTCGAGGTTGTGCATGGCGTGACGGTGGGGTCGAGCGGGCGGTGGACCGCCACCACGACCGGCCGTGTCCTCCGCCGCGAACGTCGGCGGCACGGCCTTCATTTTCGTCGCAGTGTTGATGACAAGGTTTTCTCGGACGTCCTCATCCTCGCGAGGGAGGATGGCGAATTGACGACGGTCACGATCGACGAATTCACCCGCCTGCGTCGGGTGTGATCGATCGGACGTTGGGGTCGGCCGATGCATGGTGCGCTCTTCGCATGAGCACCGACCGGCCCAGCGCACTGCCGCCCTGGTCGCCCCGACGCCATTCGGCGTGCGGGAGCCCTTCGTCGGACGCACTCTAGGCTGCGGGGACCGCGGCGATCACGCATGTGAGGTACTCGCCCTCCAGGCAGCTGGCACTCACCGGATGGTCTGCCGCGGCCCCTAGGCACTCGAGGATGCGGATCGGACGCCTGCTGCGCTGTGAAACGCCCGAGAGCATCACGAGGAAATCCTCGCGTGTCACCGAGCCCGAGCAGGTGCAGGTGACGAGAATGCCTCCGGGTTCGAGGAGATCGACCGCGAGTCGGTTGATTCGGTGATAGGCCCGCAGGGCGTCCTCGACCGTCGCCCGGCTGCGGGCGAATTTGGGAGGGTCGAGGATCACCATCCCGAATCGCTCCCCGGCCGAGGTGAGCGAAGCGAGCGATTCGAAGGCGTCGGCCGCCTCCACCGTGAGGTTGGCGGTGCCGTTGAGGTCGGCGTTGGCCCTCGCGAGCGCGACGGCCTTCTCGCTTCCGTCGATGGCCAGCACCGATGTGGCACCGGCACGAGCGCAGGCAAGTGAGAATCCCCCCGAGTAGCAGAACATGTCGAGCACCCTACGGCCACGGGCATACCTCGCCGCCGCTCGTCGGTTGGTCCGTTGATCGAGGTAGAAGCCGGTCTTCTGTCCTTCCGCGAGGTCGATCCCAAACCGCAGGCCGTTCTCCTCGATGAACACGGGGCCCTCCGGGGCCTCGCCGCGCACGAGCCGGTCGGCGAGATGAAGCCCCTCCAACTTCGCCAGTCCCCTCTCCGCGCCTCGCAGCAGAATCCCCCGCGGTTCCACGGCCCTCTGCAGGGAGTCGAGAATGGTCTCGAGGTGTGATGCGACGGCCAGCGCCGTTACTTGTACGCACAACCATCGTCCGTAGCGGTCCACCACGAGGCCCGAGAGACCGTCCCCCTCACTGTTGATGAGCCTCGTCGCCCCGGTGGGGTCATCGAGTCCCAGGGACGACCGCAGGCGTACCGCCTCGCCGATCGCGCGGGTCCACCAACCGCTATCGAGCCGCTGGTCGGCGTCGAAAGCGTAGAGCCGCAGGCGGATACGACTTTCGGGGTTCCACAGACCTCGCGCGACGAAGCTGCCGTCATGAGTGGTCAGATCCACGACGTCACCGGCACGCGGCTCCCCGATGACGTGAGCGATCGCCGAGTCGAGCACCCATGGGTGTCGGCCGAAGAAAGGCCGGGCCCGGCGCGGCTTTAGGACGGCGGTGGCCCTCGGGAGGCCTTCGATCGATGCAGGAGGCTGTGTGGGGGACGATGGTTCCACGGGCGTGTTTCGGCCGTCGGCCGTCAGGAGCCGCTCGCGCCCGGTCTCAAACCGTGGCCGGTCGCCTCGGGGAATCGGAGAGAACATGCGGCTTCGGCAGGCTGTCACTGCCCGGCTCCCTGGCCCGGATCCGCCTGCCGCCGGCCCTTTCCTGCCGCTGAACGCTCCAGGCGAACACCCTGCCGAGCGGACCGGATAGCAGCGCCGGCAGGAGGATGAGGTTGCCCACGAGTGCGATCGTGAGCATCGAGAGCATCATGAACCCAAATCGCTGCGTGGGACCGAACGGGGAGAGTGCGAACACCGACAGGCCGATCCCGATCACCCCCCAGCTCTGGTACATCGCGCGGGCGCAGCCCTTGTAGGCCAGCATCGTCGCCCCACGAGGATCGAGTCCGTCGACGATCCCCCGTCGGAACCAAAGCATGAAGTGTACGACGTCGTCGACCGTCACGCCCAGCGCCACGCTCGGAGCCATGACCGTACCGATGTCGATCAGGAGAGTCCCCATGTCGTAGTGCGAAAGTGCCGCATGGCCCCAGCCCATGCCTCCGAACACGCAGACCGCCGGAAATGCGGCCGGCAGCAGTAGCACGAGTCCCGCCGAGAACGCGCGACACAAGAGCACCATGACGACTACGATGATCGCGAAATCGGTCACGAATCCGAAGACCAGGCCGTCGAGGAGGCTGTGCTGGGCCTTGTAGACCAGAGGGATCAGGCCGGTGTAGTGAACCTCGACGCCTTCCACGCCCCCGCTGGCGATCCTCGCGAGAATGGGATCCAGCCGCGACCGCAGCTCCTGCTGGAAGAGCGCGTAATCGACCTCCTTGGTCGCGCTGACTCTGGCGCTGATCCGCCAGAGTTCGCCGCCGCCCTCCGGCGCGCCTTCGGCTGGCTCCACGGGAGCATCCGTCGATAGGTCAGCCGCGGGGCCCATCGGGACGGCACCCGTTGCCCCTTCGCCCACGAGACCAGCCTCGTGGAGTGGCCGCGAGGTGGCTCCCTCGAGGAGGCCGACATTGAGGGTCGTCTCACGCAGGTAGTCACCCTCGAGGAATTCATGACGGTGGGCGATCAGCCGCTTGTTCAGCACGCTGCGTCTGGTGCGCGTGTCCATGCCGAAAATGGACGACAATCCCCCGCCTTCGCCCACATCGAGGCTGCGGCCAAACGTCACGGCGGAAAGCGAACTGCCGACCTCCGAAAGGTCGGCGATCGCATGCTGCATCTCCTCGACCAGTTCCATTCGCTCGAGGAACGTCAGGCTGCATCGGGCATCGTCGACAGCCACGAGGATCTCCATCGGCACGAGTTGCCCGAGATGCTCCTCCAGCCAGCGGTAGTCGGTGCGGATACGCGACTGCGGTGAGAACAGCCGCATCAACTGCACGCTGCTTTCGGTTCGGGTCATGCCGTAACCGACCGTGGCCATCAAGGTCAGGCAACCGGCGGCGGTCACGAGGTTGTGGCGGGTGATCCACTGTCCCACCCTCCACCAACGGCTCTCCTCCACGGGTTTCCAGCCGCCGCCGGACTCGTCGCCTGCGGCCGTGGCCACTGCGCCGATCCGGAGGGTGGGGGGAAACAGTTCGAGCAGCGCGGGCATGAACGTGACGAGGATCAGAAAGCTGACCAGCACCCCGACCGCCGAAAAGATGCCGAAGAGTTGGATGGGGATCAGCTCGCTCACCGCGAGCGTGGCGAGCCCCACGGCGGTCGTGCCAGTGGCCAGGGACAGGGGGAGGAGGGCGTGGATGACCGAACGGCCGACAGCCCCGTCGGTGCAGCCTGTTTCGGCGATCTGGTCGCGGTAGTAGTTGGCAAGATGGATCGCCCCACTGGTGGTTGCGACGTAGACGAGCGAGGGCATCGTCAGGAGGATCGCATCGACCGGATAGCCCGAGTACCACACGATCGCGAGGCTGGAAAACATGCTGTAGACGCCAGAAGCCAGCACGATCAGGACCAGCGTCCAGCTCTTGAGGCTCCACCAACTCACGAGAAACCCGACGACCAGTGAAAGCCCGAAAAGGATCGTGACACTGCTCTGGCCAGCCTTGTCGATCGCGACGTTGTCGACCGGCGGCCCTCCCATGTGCAGATCCTCGTCCGGGATCGCACATTCCCGGGTCGCCACCTCGCGGATCGTGTCGAGGGCGCCGTGCAGGTTCGACCTCGCCGCGTCCGAGAGGGTCAGGACGAGACACGTCTGCCGCTTGTCGAGCAGATCTTCCTCCGACCCGGACCTCACCCCGGCCGGAGACGGGCCGATCAGCGACCCAGTCAGCCTGGTAAAGGCCTCCCCCTTCCGCAGCCGCAGGGGCTTGGCCACCATGCGTTCGATGGCGCGAGGGCCCGTCTGCGCAGTCTTGAAATACAGCGGTCGTTCGATGCGGAGGGCTTCCGACGGCGGCGGGAGGAGCTTCGTGGCCAGAAGCTCCAGACGCGGGTCGTCCATCGTGCAGCCCTCCCAGCTGACCAGGACGAATTCCTCCCCCTGGAAATGCTGCCGGAAGAACTTGTACGTGCGGGTTTCCTCGTATTGCTGGGGCAGCCAACCTTTGACGTCGTTACGGTTGTTGGTCCTGGCCTTCATCGCCCCCACCACCACCAGCGGTAGGAGGAAAAAGAGAACCGCCAGGATCCAGACGCTCCACCGTTCGTAGAAGCCGTCGGTGCGTTGGAGTGTCATCGCGGCTCGGCGGACCGATGAGACGCGCGAACCTCGGCCAGGGCACGCTCCCTGCAACCCTTGCGCGTTCCAGCACGGTAGCGACCGGGGCAGCCCTGGTAAATATCGACACCCGCGCAGACGGGGACGCGGGAACCAATCCACCGAAACCCGCCAGGATCATGTCGGCACAAGACCCCCAGCTTTCCCATGTCGCCGCGACGAAGTGTTTGCCGTAGTCTCCTTGGCCGCCGGTGGACACCACCTGGAACTCTCACGCGGACCGAGGCGTTACCGCGAACTCCTGGTCAACACGCGAGCGACCGGTCACTGTGCTAGCCGCCGCGGCGGGGGGGCTGGTCGTCGTCCATCGTACTGATGTAACGACGGAGCCTTTCCAGTTCGTCACTGACGTGACGCAGTTTCAACATGTTCTCCACTCGTTTGACGAGTTCCACCCGGTTCACGGGCTTGGAGAGGAAATCATCCGTGCCGGACTCGACGGCTCGTTCGATGTCACCGAGTTCGCCGAGGGCCGTCACCATCAGGATCATGATGCCGCTGGTGGCGGGGTCGGCCTTGAGCGTCTGGCATACTTCGAACCCGGAGAGCTTCGGCATCATCACGTCCAGAAGGATCACGTCTGGGGCGAACGTGGTCACCTTCTCGATCGTGTCCCGGCCATCGACCGCCGTCGAGATCTCGCAATCGATCCCCGAAAGGTAGGCCTCGAGCAGTTCTCGGTTGGGCTCGTTGTCGTCCGCGATGAGCACGCGGTGTCGGCGGGCAACAGCTGTGGTTTCCTTGCTGGCGACGCGGGCTTTCGAGAATGCATCTGAAGGGGGCATTGGGTTCGTTCCCGATCGTCACGGTATCGCGTGATGTCTTGAAGTCACGGTGTCTCAAAAACGGACTGGGTCTTCACGATGGCCAGTTCTTCGGGAAACGTGTGGAAGGCCTGCACGAGCAGGCTGTGGGCCCGCGTCTCAAGCGAGACCCAGCTCACCGCACCCAGGGCCATCCGGGTACCCGAGTCGAACCGGTGCAGGATGCCGTTGCGGCTGCCATCGGTGCAGAGTTCCTGCTGGAAGGTCCAGAAGACCTCCGGCGGCACCGTTTCGAGTTGGAACCCTACCTGATAGGTGACACCGCCCCGGCATTCCATGCGGTCCGTACGTTCCCCCTGAAGGCGATATGACAGCAATCGCCGTTTCTGGGGGAGAGGCTGTCCGGCGGCCGTGGCCACCTCCGTGAGCGTCAGTCCGGCTGCCCGCCAGGTGATCACGTGTCCGGCGCCGGTGATCGCGACCGTGGCCCGGTATCCGCCGCGCTCGATGGTGCGACTTTCGAGGGTGTCGAACAGTTCGGGGTGCATGCTGCGGCCGTAGAGCTGGAACACCAGATCTCCGACCTTGGGGCGGACCGTGATCATCCCAACATCGCTCCGTCGTCGCCTCTCGGAGGTCGGCCTCCAGTCGCGCGCAGATTTTCCGACGCATGCGATTTGCATTGGCTGCGACGACCTTCCAGGTGAATTGTCGGGATCATCCGGGCACCTCCATGTACCGGCACGCAGTATAGGCGGTCAGCGGGTTGTTCAGAAAGCAGCTGAAGCCAGCAAGAGTCCGACGAGCATGTCGTAGGCTGCGTGAGTGCCCGCAGTGATGCCAAATCCGCGAATTGCGAAAAGGATCGCGAAAAAGCAGCCTGCGAGGGTGCGGAAGGTGAAGCTGTAGACCTCGAAGGAGTCGCCGAGTGGCCCGACGTAATGCGCGGCGCTGAACACGAGGCTCGTCGACAGGATGGCGATTGCGATCGACGACCCGGTGGCCATGCCCATCCAGCGAAGTCCCTGAGCGACCACTGGAAGGAGCAGGAGCCGAAAGAGCACTTCCTCGTACAGTCCCGCTCCGCAATACCCGACGATGCGGGCGAGGACTCCCCGCCCCATATTGGGTGCTGCCAGCGGCCAGAGCCGCTCCTGCAGCCTCGCGATGCCTAGCAGCAGCATGGCCAACCCAAGGCTCTCGATTGCCATGCCGATGAGCACTCGAGGCTGAAAACGCCAGCGATCATGCTCGACGTGGTGCCATGCCAGCAGGCCGATCGCCGTCAGCAGCGGCAGCAGGAACTAGCTGCCAAATCCGAGCGAGTCGAGCCCGTGTCGCAGCCAGACCTCGGCGCCGTTTCGCGGTGTTCCCCGGCCGAGGAGCAACACGCCGCCTTCATAGGCCAGTACCAGGGGCATCGAGAATACGAGGCTCTCGAGGGCACCCCTCGAGAGCGTCCAATACGTCTCGGGATCGTTTCCTGAAGCGACGTCGCGGTATTCGGGCGATTCGACGGTGTCTTCGAGCGATTCCTCCCCCAAGTCACCGTTGGCCGACCCAGGATTCCGTCGGAAAAACGATGATTTCAGCGGGTAGTGGCGGTCGTCATCGATCATGGTTCGGAAGCGCCCAAGGATCGCTCGGCCGGATGGTCGGATGGATGCCGCGCTCGCTTTTTTGACCGATTTTCGCGACGGTCGACACGGTCCGCTGCGAGGGCGAAAGCATACGGAAATGCGTCTGAGAAGGCTTCGGCAAATGGAACCGCCCGTCGGAAGCGGTCCGTGGACCCATGCGGTTGCCAAGAATCCCTCGCACGCGCCACGGAAACCGATGAAATATCAGCGCGTTCGTCGCGTGCACAACGTCTGTCGACAATGCTTGCACCATCGATCGCCAACTCACAATCCAGCCGACGGCCATCGTGCACGAGCCGATTGTCACCGAAATGCACAGGACTGATGACGCCATCGATGTACGTTCGGCAAGCGTCCGGGCACGAACCCTGAGGTCGCCTTGACAACATGCAGTGCGCCGACAGAATGGCGCTCAAGTTGATTGCTACGTGACGAGAACGAACGTCGCGTGACGATCGACTCCGGGGTCTGTCGAATCCTGCCCATTCGTCGAATGAGGTCATAGCGGCATCGAGCCACGGATTGTTCCGATCGCATCACCTTCCGAAAAACCGTTTTCGGAATTGGGGGGTTGTGATGACACGCTGGGAG
>JBJTBB010000315.1:0-3787 GCA_046091125.1 Planctomycetaceae bacterium | reverse complement strand
CTTTGGTTACGCGACGCTGCCAGAGTATCCCGTCAGGGGAGAAGAACGGTTTGCCGTCGCTCTCGACCGTGGCACGAATGACGTCACCTTCGACATTTTCTCGTTCTCAAGGCCTCAGTCGCCGCTGATGCTCCTCGCCCGCCCCTTACTCCGGCAGGTCCAGCGGCGGTTCTGCACGCAGTCCGCAGCGGCGATGATGTGCTCGGCCACCGGAGCCGGCCGCCCCGACTGCTGACAGACTGGTGGCGGCCCCGGCGAGGAAATCCCCTTTGCTGGTGACGGTTTGTGGATCGCTCGGAAGCCCGTTCGATGAGTACCTTGGCCTCGAGTAGGGTGTCGAACGACTCCCGCTCCAGCAGCTCGTCCCGAAGCTTGCCGTTGAAGCTCTCCACGTACCCGTTCTCCCAAGGTGACCCCGGCTCGATGGAGAGCGTCTTCACGCCGACGCGTCCCAGCCACTCGCGGACACACCTGGCGGTGAACTCGCTGCCGTTGTCGCTCCGGATGTTCTCAGGCACTCCCCGACGCACGAACAGGTCGCTCAGCCGCTCAAGAACGTCCTCGCTCGTGAGCCGCTTGGCGACGTCGATCGCCAGGCACTCCCTTGTGTGCTCGTCCACGATCGTCAGCATCCGGATCGGACGACCATCGGACGTTCGATCCATCACGAAGTCATAGCTCCACACATGGTTCCGATGCGTGGGTCGCAAGCGAATGCACGACCCGTCGTTGAGCCAGAGCCGCCTTCGCTTGGGCTGCTTTTGAGGCACTTTCAGGCCCTCCTCACGCCAGATCCGCTCCACCTGCTTGTGGTTCACCCGCCATCCCTCCCGGTGCAAGAGCCCCGTAATCCTGCGGTATCCATAGCGGCCATACTCGCAGGCCATCCACTCGATTCGCTTCACGCACGTGCTTGACCGCCACCCGCCTTCCGAATGGCTCAAACTTTTGCTGCGCCGGCCAAAGGCCTACCCTCTGCAACTTGCCGTAGGATCGCCTTGTCCAACTCTGCGTCCACCAGTGGAAGCTAGAGCCGAGGCTGTCAACCTCAATGCAGGTTCGGTCCGGGTGGTTCCATGCCGCCCGTCATGGAATGATTGACGATGGTGAGGGCTGGGACAGGACTTTTTGTGAGAGGCTCAACAGAGTGTCGGTAAGACTCTGATACTTGGAGGTGTCATGACGAAACTACTACAGCGAGTGTCAGCCGGGGTGCTGATCGGAGTGATGCTTCAGTGTGATGCGCAAGCCGCGGACTGGCCGGCCTTTCGGGGGCCAAGCGGGCAGGGGGCGGCAGGTGACGGGAAAGCGCCAACGGCCTGGGCAACGGATTCGAATGTCGTCTGGAGAGCACCGTTGCCGCGCCCGGGCAATGGCAGCCCAATCGTCGTCGGAGATCATCTTCTGGTTACGTCGGCGGAAGATGCCGATGGCAAACAGCGGAGTCTCTATGCGTTTGATACCCATGCGGGAAAGCGATTGTGGGTGAAGACCGAGTCGATTGATCGCACCATGCCGACGCACAACACAAACCCGTATTGCGGAACGACACCAGTGTCCGATGGAAAGGTGGTCGTGGTGTGGCATGCGTCGGCTGGCTTGTACTGCTACGACCTCCTCGACGGTGAGATGGTCTGGAAGCGAAATCTCGGTGAGTTCCAGCATATGTGGGGCTATGGGACATCTCCGATCATCCACGGTGGCCGCGTCATCCTGCACACAGGCCCCGGCACAAAAATATCTTTGGCTGCATTTGATCTCGCCAGCGGAGAGACTCTGTGGGAGACCGTCGAGCCGCAGGATGGTGGGCCGGACAGGAATACGGCTGGCGCCTACATGGGCTCGTGGAGCACACCGATAGTCGTGTCGGCGGGCGGTCGCGATCAGATCATCGTGATGATGCCGACTCGTGTGAACGGCTATGACCCGATGACCGGCGCGCTCATCTGGACGTGTGACGGACTGCGTCACGACCGCGGCGACCTCGCATATTCGTCACCGATCGTGACAGACGGGGTCTGTTTCGTGACGGGGGGATTCAACGGCGTGGCGTACGCATTTCGACTGGGCGGTACAGGCGACATATCGGAAGCCGATCGGCTGTGGCGCAAGGAGCAACAACCCCAGAGCATCGGTTCGGGTGTCGCGGTGGATGGCCTCGTCTACCGGCCGAACGCAGGCCCCTCGACGATAGAATGTGTGGACCCCAAGACTGGCGATGTCCTGTGGAGCGAGCGCTCGCCAGCGGGAAACCACTGGGGTTCGATGGTGCGCGTCGGCGACCTACTCTATGCCACTGGTCAGGATGCCACGACGGTCGTTTTCCGGCCAAATCCGAACAGGCTCGATGTCGTATCGATCAATCGGCTGGAGGGTTCGACGAATGCCACGCCGGCCGTTGCCCATGGCCGTTTCTACTTGCGGACGAATGATTCAGTATGGGCGATAGGCGAAAACTGAGTTGTCCTGCGGAGGAGTGACGTAGACGTCCCATGAGCCAGATTCAGCGATACGGCGACTCGAAGCGATGGGCCGATGTCGTGGTTCATCGTGGCGTGGCGCATTGGGTGGAAGTCGCCGAAGACATGTCGCTCGATGCCCGGGGCCAGATCGCTCAGGTGCTCGCCCAGATCGATGCGACGCTGGAGACGATCAGGAGTGACCGCACGAGGCTCGTCCAGGTGCTTGTCTTCATCGCCGACGAGAGCGCCGGCGCGATCGTCAACGAACTCTGGGATGCGTGGGTTCCTGCCGGGCATCCTCCCGTCCGGGCCATGTTGCAGGTCGGCCTCGGAAAAACCTGCAGGGTTGAGATGGTGGTGACGGCGGCGGTTTCAGATGGGTGAGCCAGTCGCCTTGTCGCCCTGAGTCACTGCGTGGCAGGGGCCCTCAGCCCGCAACGAAATTGGTGAAGCCGACGGACTGGCCGCCGGAGATGCCCACGCTGCCCGACTGGAACCGGCTGTCGGTTGCCTGGGCCACCTGGATGCCGTTGAGCTCAAGCGACAGCGAGGTGCCGCTGAGCGTGAAGGACACGAGCCCCTCGCCCACGTCCACCACCGCCTCCCTGGAGAGTGTCCGCACGCCGTTTCGCGTCACGGCCTGGATCACCGCATAGGCCTGGCCGGATTCCACGACCAGGCCTGCCTGGTAGTAAGACGTCTTGCTCGAATACCGCGCGACCACCCCGGCGAACTGGCCGTCGCCGAGGTTCTCGACGTTGGCCGTCACGGTCAGGTCGCGGGCGGCAACGCCCGTGTAGAGGGCGACGTTGCTGTTCGGCCCGGTCGCGATGGCGGTGTTGAGGAGGACCAGGAAGCCGGGCCCCCGCGCTACCGACCAATCCGTGCCGGGAATCGGCTGGGAGAACTGCGACTGGAAGACGAACGCCGTCGTCGCCGTGTCGGTCACCTTCGCGCCATTCGCGGTCGCGGAGAAGACCTGGGCCCCGACCCGCTTCGTGGTGAACGTCGCCGTGTAGCTGCCGTCGCCGTTGTCGGTGACCGACGAGAACTTGCCGGCCGAGGAGGCGGCGAACTTCACCTTCGCTCCGCCCGTGGTCACGAGGTTGCCGGCGGCGTCGATCGCCTGCAGCGTCACCGTCACGGGGGTGCCCACGGCCGCCTCGCTCACCGATGCGGTCACCGTGGAATTCGCCGACGCGGGCCCCGGCACGACGGTGGCCACCTGCACCGGCAGGCCGTCAGACTCCACGCCCCGCACCCGCAGCGAGGTGACTCTGAGCGAGCCGAGCTGCGGCGGGGAGGTCAACGAGATCGTCAGCGCC
>JBJTBB010000314.1:0-3413 GCA_046091125.1 Planctomycetaceae bacterium | reverse complement strand
TGCCAGCCGCCCTTGTAGTGGAGGATACGGGTGTCGGGATTGATCGGAATCGAGCGGGTCTCGTTGAGCACGTAGCCGTCCACGGCCCGCGCCTTCAGGCCGTCGCACTCCGGAACGACGAAGTCCCGGCGGTCACGCTCGTAGCCAATCGTCTGTGCGAAGGCCATCTGGTCCACATGGCCATAGGGATGCTTCTCGGACCGGGCGACGGCCACGAGGGCAGGATCGCGCGCAATGGCCGCAATGCGATCGGCCCAGCGACGAAAGAAGCGGGTGACAGCGGGATCGTGCGGATCGCGGATCCCGATGATGCCACCGTTGATCGGCCAGACGCCGTCGCGGGTGGTGAAGAGGATGCCGTCGCCTGACCGGAACAAGTCGAACGGGTCGCGGCGGACGAGCATGTCGCAATCGACGACGAGGGCAGGGCCGGCAAGGGTCGGCGACGCGAGATAGTCGGCGAGAATCAAAGGCTTCAACGCCGCCGCCATGGCGGCTGGATAGGCCTGCTTCTCCACCGGCCGGGCGATCACGTTCGGATAGTTGCAGGCCATGCGGAGGACGTCAGCCGGCGTGTCGTAATTCAACAGAACGACCCGCCGGTGCGGCTGCACGTCCGCGATCGACTGCAGCAAAACGCCCAGCATCGGCGCATATTTTGCGCCGAAGTAACAGACGAGGTAGTGAGGCTCTGCAGTGGCTGGCGGCATCGTGGTCATCCGGCGACCACCGTGCGACGGGCCAGAGCGAGCCGTTGTCGGAGCCAGGAGCCCAAAAGCCCATGCTTCCAACACAGCATCACCCGCTCACGGAGAACCGCGAGCTCCGACCCGGCCTCGGTGCTGATGCCGCCGCGGCGCATCCGGGCGACGAACCGGTCGGGCCAAAAGACGGGAGGCTCATGCCGGAGCACCCGGAAGAGCGCATCGTAATCGCCGCAGATTCGATATCGGGCGTCGAAGCCGCCGAATCGCAGCAGGGATTCGGCCCGCTGAAAGGTGGCCTGGTGCGGCATGCCCGAGAGTCGTCCGGCCAAATGACCGGCGCGGACGGCCTCCCAGGGCACACCCCGGGTCACCGTCTCACGGCCATCCTCCTCCACCATCTGCACCCGGCCGTAGTAGATGCTGTGGCCGGGATCGGCAGCGATCCTGCGGCGGGCATCGGCGAGGACCTGGTCGTCGTAGAGCCGGTCGTCCGCGCCGAGCACGAGCACGTAGTCGTCAGGACGGACATGCCGCAGGCCTTTGTTCAGCGCGTCAAAGATTCCCTTGTCGGGCTCGCTGATCGAATAGGTCACCAACGAGTCGAACTCTCGGAGCACGTCGCGGGTGCCGTCGGTAGAGCCGCCGTCGATGACGGCGAGCCGATCGGGCGGCTCCGTCTGCGAGCCGCACGAGGCCAGGCACTCACGGAGCATGGCCGCACGATTCATGCTCGCGATCACGATGGCGATCGATGGCAGCGAGGCGGCGGTCATGCGGCAGAGATACCTCGGAATCGAGGCAGGAAGCGGGCCAAGCGTCCGAACCGCACCGCGAGGTCGTGCTAGGCGGCGGCGGGCACGCCCATGAACCAGGCGGCCGATGCGGCTGCCGCCATCACCGCCGCGCCGACGCAGCCGGTGAGGATCCAGCCGTCCACATCGTGGAGTCGGCCGACGGCCCAGCCTGCGGCGCACGAGCCGAGCGCGACAGCAAGGGGCAAACAGATCGCGGCGACATGTTCCCGCGTGGGGACTGCCAGGAGTTCGTCGAGCCGACAGGCGTTCAAAAAGTTGGCGATCCGGCGAACGGTGACGAGTCCGGCCCCGGCCCCCGGGATGCCCGCCAAGCGACCGCCGACGAGGCCAGCGGCGAGGCCCGCGAGGCCAGCCGCCACCTGCGCCCGGGCCATGCGGTTGAAGTCAAGCGCTGCCGACAAGGCATTGCAGTAGTGACGGGAGGTGATGACAGCGAAGTACCAGGTCACCGCCAAGGCCGTGAGCAGTCCCCCGCCGTAGTAATCGGAGCCGACCCAGAGACCGACGAACTGGCGGTTGATCGCCAAGGTCACTGCTCCGACGACCGCCAGGCAGGCGAGCGTGACGATCTCCTGCTGGGTGCGGATGTAGTGGAATCGCCGCTTGTCGCCCGAAGCGAACAGGCCCACCAGCCCCGCGTTCGCCCCCGACATCGCCTGGTTGAAGAGCATGAACATCAGCCGCGGGAGAGTGGACGTTATCGTGTAGACCGGCACAGCCTCGGCCCCCACGGCGAGGCCCACCACGAGGATGTCAACCGTTTCGACGAGCGTGTTGCCCCATTGGGCGAACAGGCAGAACGAGTTTTGCGTGAGCAAAGGTGCGAGCTTCGACCAATCGAAACCCGTGAAGCCATACCACGGCACGAACCGTTTGGCGGCCCGCTGGAGATTCAGGCCGAGTGCGATCTGGGCGAGAAGGCGATTGCAGGCCAAGCCCACCATGCCGAAACCGCAGAGGGCCGCGACGATGTCGAGGACACTGTTTGCCGTCGTGATCAGCATGCGGCCGAAGGCGGATCGGTATTCCATGTTCGCGCCGAAGAGCGCAAAGGTCGGGAGCGACGCCAGTCGCATGGCGAGAAACGTGGCCACGAGCAAACCGGCCGCGGTGATGATCGAACCGGCGGAGATCTGCTCGTCCGCGTAGCGGATGGTGAGCCCGGCAGTGATCGCAACGCCCGCGAGCGCCACCAGTGGCGTCGTTACGATGGCGCCGAGCAACGTGGTCGTCAATACCTCCTGTTTCACCGCGCGTTCATCCTGGCCGCCGGGAGAGGCCAGCTTCAGCTTCGCGATCGAGGCGTTGCCGAAGTCGACGAGCGACAGGTACGAAATCACCTGGCCCAACAGCAGCCAGACGCCATACGCTTCCCGACCAAGTGACTTCACGAGGATCGGGACTGATACCAGTCCCACGGCCAGAGATACGAACGTCTGGACAATAGCAACTGCCGCGGTCTTGGCTGCTCGCACTGTTCTGTCTGGCTCGGGCGTGGTTGTTTCCTGGGGCATGGAGGACAATTACGACGCGTTTCCGTGCGTTGACCTACGCACCTTTGATGAGTAGCCGGGCCTTCGCGTATGCCTCGGCGTAGTAGCGGCTGACCCAAAGTTTTGCCGCAGCAACGCCAGGCAGAGTTTGTGTGCAAAGATCACTCGGCCGCGATATGCACGCAAGCGTTGGGCCGTACGAGGTGTCTGCGTTCATGGTGTCTATCGACAGATGATACTTGCCATCGAAATCCTCTTGCTGACTCAGTTGTCGGTACGTTTCGGAGGACAAATTGTCGAGGTGATGGAAACGCTGGCAATAAGACCGGTCATCTGTGAACCAGGCATCGGGGAACTCTTTCTCCACGGCGGCTCGCGCCACGCTCCCCTTATAAGAA
>JBJTBB010000313.1:0-4021 GCA_046091125.1 Planctomycetaceae bacterium | reverse complement strand
ATCGGCATGTCGTCCCGGCTCACTCCGCAGCAGGCTTCTGCTCCGTTGGATCCTTCGGGGGAACGGATCCGTCATCCTTACGGTCGTCTCCGTCGCTGGGCCGTTCCTCATCGAAGACGAGCGATGCCGAGTTGATACAGTAGCGGAGTCCCGTGGGCGGTGGCCCGTCGTTGAAGACGTGTCCGAGGTGAGCTCCACATCGCTTGCACGTCACCTCGGTGCGATGCATGAAGAATGAGAAGTCGTCGTGCTCGGCGATCCGTCCATCCTGCAATGGCTGCGTGAAACTCGGCCAACCGCATCCACTCTCGAATTTCTCGTCCGAGCGAAACAGCGGCTCCCCGCAGCAGACGCATCGGTAGGTTCCGTTGGCCTTCGTGTTCCAATAGGCACCCGTGAAGGCTCGCTCGGTTCCCTTGTGACGAGTCACCTCGAACTGGCCAGGGGTGAGGCGTCGCCGCCATTCGGCTTCCGTCTTGGGAATCTGGTCGTCGGGGATCCTTCCTGAAGCAGCCGGATTGCCACCATTGGCGGAGTGATCGCTTCCCATGGTCTCCTTTCGTGATCGAGATCCAGTCGACCTGGGGGTCGACTTCCCGGGCTTCTTGCGTTCCTTCGAGGGCTCCACTGGGGCAGGGTCCACGACGTCGACCGGTCGAGGCTGCTCGGCGGCTGAAAGCGACAAAGCACAGAGCACGATGAACGTCATCTTTCCGAACAGGATGGCGGCGATGGAGCGCTTCACATTCGAGCCGCTGATGTGTGCCGTCGAATTCATGGCGTCACCTCGGTGAATTGGCTGCCTGTTCGCAGGAGGAAACCCCTTCGCTGTTATAGTCTATCCTGTGGTCAATCTGCACGGTCGTATGCGTCACCCCGAAAGCCCCGGTCAGCAGATGGGTGGCTTCCGCGAGTACCCGCTCCGCGTCGACTGGTCGCGGGACCGCGAGGTGTACGGTCGCGGAGCTCTCGGACGTGCTCGGCCCCCACACGTGCATTTCTCCAACACCAGCGACCCCTTTGATCGAGGCCAGAGATGCCCGAAGTGCCTCAGGGTCGATCCCCTTCGGCACCGCGTCGAGGGCGAGGGAAACGCTTTCGCGGAGTAGGCCCCACGTGCCAGTTGCGATGGCCGCTGCGACAAGGATTCCGCAGACCGGATCGGCGGACTGCCAGCCGGTCAGCAGGATGCACACGCCGGCCACCACGACGAACGCAGAGATCGCGGCATCGGCCGCCATGTGGAGAAATGCCGCCCGAAGATTGAGGTCCTTGTCGGAGCCACGGTGGAGCATGGCGGCGCTGAGCGTATTGATCATCGCACCGATCGCCGCCACGACGATCACGGTCAGTCCCTCGACCGGCTGTGGGTGTCGCAGCCTCCGAAGGGCCTCGAAGAGGATCGCGCCGCAGGCCACGAAGAGCAGGGCTGCGTTGGCCATGGCAGCGAGGATCGTGGCCCTTCGGAATCCCCATGTGAACCGCGTCGTGGATGGTCGGCGCGCGATGGCCGCCGCCCCCCAGGCGAGGGCGAGGCCCAT
This sequence comes from Planctomycetaceae bacterium, assembly GCA_046091125.1. Classification (GTDB taxonomy): domain Bacteria; phylum Planctomycetota; class Planctomycetia; order Pirellulales; family UBA1268; genus UBA4655. The sequence goes on along the minus strand of JBJTBB010000313.1, from coordinate 2,480 downwards.
GACATCGCCGGCATTGTGTCCGGCGTCGGCGACGAGGGCCAGCGAACCAGCGACGAGGCCCACGCCAAGTTCGATGGCCACGAACGCACAGTTGAGCAGCATCCCCAGGAGCAGGGCTCTCCCGCCCCCGGCAGGAACGTCGTCGTGCGCGGGATGGTGCGGAGAATGATGGCAGGATGCGTGAGCCATCCCGACATGGTACAAGACGAACCCAAAGGGAGACCTCCGCATGCCCGCACTCCGCACGGTCGTGATCGGCCGCACCGGTCGCGGTGACTTCGGTCACGCCATCGACGAACTTTTCCTGAATCTGCCCGGGGTCGAATTGGTTGCGGTCGCCGACGACTCGCCAGAGGGGCTCGCCAAGGCTGGAGAGCGACTTGGGCTCCAGGCGAGATTCCCGGACTGGCGAGGAATGCTCGCCGACACGAAGCCGGAGATCGTCGTCGTGTGTATGAGGCACATCGTTTGCCACGCCGAGATGGCGCTCGCCGCGGCGGCGTGCGGGGCCAGAGGCGTGTTCATCGAGAAGCCATTCGTACGGTCCGTGGACGAGGCGGATGCGGTCGTGAAGGCGGCTCGCTCGACGGGCATGAAAGTTTGCTGTGCATTCGTCAATCGCCACAGTCCGACGTATGCGGCCGTGCGGGAAAAGCTGGACGACGGATCGATCGGTCGACTCCTCGAGATCCGCGCCCGTGGCAAGGAAGACACTCGTGGGGGAGGTGAGGACCTCTGGGTTCTTGGTAGTCACCTGTTGGACATGATGGCAGACATCGGCGGAGCACCGAAGTGGTGCCAGTCGAGCGTGACATTCGATGGAAGGCCGGTCGGGGAGGCGGATTTTGTCGAGGGACCAGAGGGCATCGGACGGATCGCCGGCGATCGTATCGAGGCCTGCTTCGGTCTCGCCGACGGGATCACCGGCTTCTTCTCAAGCGTCCGCGAGGCCGGACTCAAGCAACCCGCCTTCGGCATGACGCTCATCGGCACGGCCGGCGCGATTCACATCCGACCGGACACGTTGCCTCACGCATATCTGCGTCGTGCGCCCCTCTGGCGCGTCGATCGCGAGGTTCCCTGGCTGGCCATCCTGCCGGATGGCACAGTGGCCGAGGACGCCGCCGCGGTGGTGGCGATCACCAACGCTCAGCGGGCCGAGGAGCGGGCGGGTTGGGGTCGTCGTGCGGCGGCGGATCTCGTCGATGCGATCGTCGAGGACCGTGAGCCGGAGACCGGCATGTATCCCTCACGGACCACGGTCGCGATGACGCAGGCCGTCTTCGAGTCGGCGCTCTCTGGCAGCCGTATCGATGTTCGATAGAAATCGCGCAAGCGGTTTCATCTTCGATCGATCAGATAGCCCGACCAATCCCACCGCCGCGGGTTCGCCGAACATCGCGATCCCCAAGCGGCGAGGTCGGCCTGGAGCGCGTCGCAGGATAGTCGAGGATCGTCTCCAGCCGTGTCCACCCGGGAAGCCCTGAGGGGCATTCTCGGCGGGTCGATCCAAGCGGGATGCGGCAGGCCACCGAGCGGCAGGGCCGCCACCAGAAAGTCAGCCTCCGGCGCTTGGCTGGGAGGTGGAAACGCGGCGTCGACCTCGAGGCCGACGAGGCCTCTGCCCCGGGTGGCCTGGAACCGGCAGGCCTTCGCGGCTTCTGGCGATCGTGTGACCACAAATCCGATCGACGGATGCCTGAGCGCGATCACGGCCGCAGCGGCGGACTGCTCGGCGTTGAAACGGACCACGAGTACAATGCCGGCTCGGTCGGCAACTGTGGCGATGCGTTTTGCTGAGGAAGGGTCGCAGGCCACGAGGCTCGTGCGCGAGGATCGCAGGTCATCCACGGCGACGTTCTCGGATGCCGTCACGCCCCTGACCACGAGGCGGTGGCCGTCCAGCAGGATCGAACGATCCGAGGCCCAAAGCCGCCGCAGGCCTATGTGCCCGTTGATCGCATGCTTCGCCGACCGCGAATGCCCTCGGCCTTCTGCAACAGTTTTGTTCGTGGAGGTCGCTGTCTCGACCTCCACCGAGAGTTCGTAGAGCATCGGCAGATCCGGCGTCCAGAATCCTGGCTCGGTGAGCATGGCACGCGCCGTCAGTTGGCCACCGCTCGAGCCGCTCCTGGTGAATGGAAGCAGGGGAACGGTCATCGGAAGCGTCGTGGCCAGAGCGCACACCGGACCTCGCAGATGACCGTCGAGTCGATGGCCTCCGGTAGATGGCGGTGACGAGTCAAGACCGAGGCAAATCGTGACCTCGGTGCGGATCGGGTCGATACGTGGCAGTTCGACCGTCAGGGTCCAACATTCGCTCACTCCGACGGCTCCTCGTCGATTCTCTCGGCAGCGAGTTCCGTCATCCGACGCAGATCCAATTTGCCGGTACCGAGCACTGGGATCGTCGGCACCTCGATGAAGCTGTCGGGCGACGGGATCCAGAGATTCGGGAGCCCCCTGGTGGCGAGTTGGCG
>JBJTBB010000312.1:0-5545 GCA_046091125.1 Planctomycetaceae bacterium | reverse complement strand
CACCAGCACCGATGTGAACGACCGGGTCGAAACGCTCGCGATCAAGCATGTCTTCGGTCGGCAGGCCTATGCCACACCGGTATCGAGCACCAAGAGCATGATGGGCCATCTCATTGCCGCTGCGGGAGCGACCGAACTGATCGTGTGCCTGCTGGCCATCCGCGACTCGGTGCTTCCTCCCACGATCAATTACGAGCATCCAGACCCCGATTGCGATCTCGACTATGTCCCCAATGCCGCCCGTGAGGCGCGTTGTGACCACGCCCTCTCCAACAGCTTTGGCTTCGGCGGACAGAACATCTCCCTCATCGCGGGTCGGTTCAAGGGCTGAGTTTGCCCCGGCTTCGTGGTCTTCGCGGCTTGCCAGGTCTAGGGGCGGGAGGCTTCCGGAGCCTGCTTTCGGCAACCGGGTTTTTTCAACCGCTACGTCCATCGCGACCGATAGAAACGTCGGCGATCGGTCGTCGATCGCCCGGTATGGCCGGCCACCCGTCCGCAACGGAAGGCTGCAGGGAAGACACGACCATGAAACGCATCGCTGCGATCCTTTTCCTCGTGGGAGGCGTCGCCTCATCGAGCGGATGCTCGATCATCGACCGTCTTTTCCTGGCCAATGTCGATGGACCGTATGCACAACATGGTGCTTGCTCGAACGGCGAATGCGGTCCGTCGGCGCACGGCGAGCCTTGCGGCCATTGCGACGGCTGCCAGCAGGGACATGCCTGCCATCAACCGCACGTGGGTCGATATGGCGGCCTCGCGAAACATCACCTCACCGAGGGCGAGCATGCCGCCCTCGCGGCATCCAATTATGGCCAGACCGGCCCGGCAGGCCCTCCCTCCGGGGCCGTGGCCTATCCCTACTACACGACGCGGGGCCCTCGCGACTTTCTGGCGAAGTGCCCGCCTTCGATCGGCCCGCAGTAGCGGATGCGGGGACTGCGGCGACGCGCTTTCGGAGGGTAGAGTGGTGCGGTCCATTTGACCGCCACGTATCCTCTGGAGAGTGCTTTCGTGAATGAATCCCGGCCCTCGAGCCCCACGGGCGACGCGCCTGCCGGTCCCCAAGGATCGTCTGGTCGACTCTCCGCGGTGGGCTGGCTCGTTTGTTCGATCGCCGCCATCGGCTTCGCGTTCGACATCTACGAACTGCTGATGCTTCCGTTGATCATCAAGCCAGCGCTGGCCGCGCTTGGAGGTGTCAGTCCGGAGGGTGTGCCCCTGCTGCTTCCGGGATCGCCGGAGTACGCGAAGTGGGCCAGGACCCTGTTCTTCGTGCCCGCGATCGCCGGGGGCGTGTTCGGCCTGCTCGGGGGCTACCTGACCGACCTCTTTGGCAGACGGCGGGTTCTCACCTTCAGCATCCTTCTCTATGCCTTCTCCGCGCTCGCCGCAGGATTCGCGACGAGCCTTCCAATGCTGCTGGTCTGCAGATGTCTCGTGTTCATCGGTGTCTGCGTGGAGTTTGTCGCCGCAGTGGCCTGGCTGGCCGAACTCTTTCCCGACGCGGTGCAGCGGGAGAAGGCGTTGGGGTGGACCCAGGCCTTCTCCTCGCTCGGCGGACTACTTGTCGGATTTGCGAACGTCCTAGCGGCGCAGTTCGCCGACACACTGCCCGCGATCCACGGCGCCCACGAGGCGTGGCGGTACACGCTGATCTCGGGTGTCCTTCCGGCCCTGCCACTGATCCTCATCAGGCCGTTTCTGCCTGAAAGCCCGGTGTGGGCCCAGAAGAAGGCGATGGGCACATTGCGACGGCCGAGCATCCGGGAACTCTTCAGTCCCGGACTGGTGAAGGCCACCGTGATGACCACGCTGGTGTTCGCGGCCAGTTATGGGATCGCCTTCGGCGCGATCCAGCAGTTGCCGCAGATTCTCGGGGCCCAGCTGCTCCCTTCTGACAAGGGCGGGCCGAAGGGGCATGCTGCGGTGATCGCAGCGGCCAAGGAGGCCCAGGCGGAGGCCGTCAACTCCGCGAAGGAAGCGGGCAAGGAGTTGACGCCGCCACGGTTGAAGGCGATTGCTGGAAACGCCTCCGACGAGGCTGTTGCCAAGGTCTCGATCTTCCAGGAGATCGGTGGACTCGTGGGCCGTGTGCTGCTGGCATTTGCGGCGCTTCGTTTCGCCAGTCGCCGGATGCTCCTACGGGTGTTCCAAATCCCGGCGCTTGTGGTCGTGCCGGCACTGTTCTGGTGGATCTCCACCCAGTTGGGCAACGCCGACTCGCTGCCCTTGATCAAGGCGGGGATCTTCGTGGCTGGCATGCTCACGGTCGCCCAATTCAGCTTCTGGGGCAACTACATCCCGCTCGTCTTTCCGACGCATCTCCGCGGCACCGGCGAAAGCTTCGCCGCCAACATCGGTGGTCGTGTCCTGGGCACCGCCGCCGCTTGGCTGACGATCACGTTCGCCGCTGCGATCCCACCCGATCCCGTGCGGATCGCGGTCGTGGGAGCGATCGTCGCGGGCGGTTATGCGCTCGTGGGCGTCCTCCTCACGCAGTGGCTGCCCGAGCCGGACACCTCGATCGAGCACTAAGGGAGATCGCCGACCGGTTGAGAGTCGCTCGATCGGGCGATGGCTCGTCTATTGGATCCCGTTCCCAATGGTCGCACGCGCCTGTGGATCAAGCGAGGCCATCATTCAGCGGTGGTCCGAGGGGCCCTCGGCGCGTCGTCCGGCAGCGTGGGGATCGTCCAGATCACGGACAGTCCCACCGCGACGGCCACGAGTACCACATATCGCAGCCACCATGGCAGGCTGTTGAGGAGAAGGCTGGCGGTGACCACCGCGAGGACGAGAAGAATCGTTCGCCGCTTCGAGTTTCGACGAATCCCGCGGTAGTGCTGCCAATCGTCAAGCGTCGGTCCGAACCATTTCGATCGGTGAAGCCAGGCGTGGATGCGGGGACTTCCTCTGTAGAAGCACCAACTCGCGAGGAGCAGGAACGGCGTGGTCGGCAGCAGCGGCAACACCGCACCAATCACGGCCAGTCCGACACAAAGCCACCCGCCCGAGACGTACAGGAAGCCCCTCAGCGGGTCGGTCGTCGGCTTGAAATCGAAATCCATGAGCAGATCCGGAAGCGGCTACGACTGCAGGGTACACGACACCGGGCGCGAGCGGGGGCACGGCGGGCGCGAGTCGACCAGCACGTCGACTGTGACGAGCGATAGGCAGTTGACGTGGAGAATCGACGGGAAGCGTGCACGGATCGTCCCGGAGGGCTACACACCGACCGACTGTTCGTGAATCCACAGGTGTGCGAGATCCATAAGTTCGGCCACGAGAGGCAGATCCTCGACTCTGAACCGCACGGTGCCAGTTGAATCCGCCAGGGCCACGATCCGGGTCTCACTCAGAAGATCCCCGCGATTGGACTCGTCTGAGTGATTGGATGTTGATGGCGATGCATCCGAGACGCATCCACATTTGAGGGACTGATCAGCGCGTCCGATGCTGACGGAAAACTCGCGTTCACTGACCTCGCCTTGGGACGGGTATTCCTCCCAGATCGTCGCGCGAACGTTTCCAAGCTTGATTTCATGAACCGGATAGGATGATCTCATGGTCGCATCCTTTCGCGATCGATCGAACCCAATCCGCTGCGGCGAGTACGGGTCAAGACGCGAATAAGTGTAACGCTCCCCAGCCGAGTTCAAGCAAACCAGGCGACAGACGACGTCGCTGGTGGGGAAAGAGTGTCATCTGTGGATCCAGAGTCGATAAAAAAGTGGAACGAATCGGAGTGCCCCAGTCGCGTGCTTGGATTGACCCGGGCGGCCTGTCGAGCGAGTGCCGTGTGTGAGCGAGTGGGTCGTCGGATTCGATCGCGCCGGCGTTGACGGGAGTTCGTTGCGGTATGATTGGGCGGTCGTCCGGACCCTCCGGCGACATTCGTTCCGACAAGTTTTTCACCGTGACGGAGACGCCCTCACATGCCCCTGGTTTCCATGCGCATCCTCCTCGATCACGCGGCCGAGCATGGCTACGGACTCGCCGCCTTCAACGTCAACAACATGGAGCAGATCCAGGCCATCATGGAGGCGGCCAAGGAGACCTCGTCTCCGGTGATCGTGCAGGCCTCCCGGGGAGCCAGGAGTTATTCGCAGGACAACTACCTGCGGCATCTGATGCTGGCCGCGGCGGAGCTCTATCCAGCCATCCCGATCGCGATGCATCAGGACCACGGCAACTCGCCCGCCACGTGTCAAAGTGCGATCGATCATGGCTTCACGAGTGTGATGATGGACGGTTCGCTGAAGGAGGATGGCAAGAGCCCGGCCGATTTCGACTACAACGTGAAGGTCACGAAGGAAGTGGTCGCGCTTGCGCACCGGCAGGGTGTGTCCGTCGAGGGGGAACTCGGCTGCCTGGGGTCGCTGGAGAGCGGTCACGGCGAGGCCGTGGATGGACACGGTGCCGAGGGCCAACTCTCCCATGACCAGCTCCTCACCGATCCGGACGAGGCCGCAAGGTTCGTCGCGGCCACGGGTGTTGACGCCCTTGCGGTGGCGATCGGCACAAGTCACGGAGCGTACAAGTTCACCCGCAAGCCCGATGGAGACGTGCTCGCCATGAAGCGGATCGAGGAGATCCACGCAAAAGTGCCGAACTGTCATCTCGTCATGCACGGCTCATCGAGCGTGCCGCAGGACCTGCAGGACATCATCAATCGATATGGTGGCAAGATGCCTCAGACCTGGGGCGTGCCGGTCGAAGAAATTCAAAAGGGCATCAAGCACGGCGTGCGGAAGATCAACGTCGATACCGACTGCCGGATGGCCATCACCGGCGCGATCCGCAAGGTGCTCTTCGAGCATCCGGACAAATTCGACCCGCGCGACTATCTCAAGCCCTCCCGTGAGGCGATGAAGAAGGTCTGCGCCGAACGCATGGTGCAGTTCGGCCAGGCCGGCAACGCCGGCAAGGTGAAGTGCCTGTCGCTGTCCGAAATGGCCCGGCGGTATTCCTAGGGGGCCCCGAAGGGCCGCAAAACGCCCTCTTTTGCGATTGCGGAGTCCGCCCTGACCCCCTAGAGTCTGGCCGCCACGCGTATCCGGCGGCGTTGATGTCGTGCGGCGCAGGACACGTCGGTAACGAGCCCCCGAGGGCGGCGGGTGCAGAGGTACCAGACTCGGCAGACTCGGAGAGATACCAGACTCGGGTAGAGACCCGGGTTCGGGCGGAGACATCTTGCCTGGGCGAAGACATCAACGCCTGAGTGTATCCATGCCCGCGAAGGAGCGCAACGGATGGCCGGCCGGCCCGAGCATCGAGAGCTGAAGGCGACGGTCGCACGACGGCCTCTCGCCCGTTTGTCGAAGAAATCAGCCATCAAGCGCGTGAAAGCGTCTCCGCAGCCTCGGTCGTCGAAGAGAAGCGTCAGGCAGGATGACGGGGCGAGCCGAATGAAGGCCGCCGACGATGCCATCCTGGGGACCGTCCGCCATGACCAGCAGACCGAGGCGGCCGCGATCACCGCGACGTCCGACACGGTTGGCCCGGGCCTGTCTCATGCCGTCCGGCTGATCCTCTCCTGCTC
>JBJTBB010000311.1:0-12998 GCA_046091125.1 Planctomycetaceae bacterium | reverse complement strand
TCAGGGACGTGCGAAGCGTGGACCCGAGGGCCACCGGAAACCCGCTGCAGGCCTACGAGGCGTCGCTCGAGATGAAGCGGAGCTACGAGCAGGCGGCCATGTACTCGCTCGTCGTGATCCTCGCCGTGCTCCTTCTCGACTTCCGCAGCATCGTGCACACGCTGCTGGCCGTGATGCCGCTGGCGATCGGCATGGCACAGACACTCGGTCTCATGGGCCTCCTCGGGATCCCCCTCAATCCGGCCAACCTGGTGGGCATCCCGCTCGTGCTCGGCATCGCCGTCGATTACGGCGTTCACATCGTGCATGACGCGCTCGAGCGGCCCGGCCGCTATCGGATCAGCCCGTCCACCGCGAACTCGGTGCTCGTCGACGCCGTCACGACGATCCTCGGTTTCGGCGCGCTGATGGTGGCGAGCCATCGGGGGCTCGAGTCGCTCGGCCGACTGCTCACGCTCGGTGTCGCCGCGTGCACGGCGACATCGCTGATCCTGCTACCGGCGGTGTTGCGGCTGCTTCCTGTGCGGTCCGAGTCATCGATGGATTCGGAGGCGTCCGTCATCGAAACGTCGGCGCCAACGGTCGTGGGCGTTATCGGAGCCTCCGGTCACCCGCCGGAGATCCCTTGCGAGGAACCCGTCACGCGCGTTACCCCCCAGCGGTCCCGGGCCGGGGATGCCGAGCATCGTTGGCGTCGGGCGGCCTAGACGCCTGTGTCGCGACGGTCTGGCGGTACCGAGCGACATCGTTCCAACACTCACGGAGGCGGGCCCGAGACCAACGGCCCGACGAGCATGAAGCGATCGACTGCAGCATGGACGTATGCGACATGGACATGGGTGACCGCAGCGGTCGCCGGCCTGCTTATGATTGACCCGGGGAAAGCCTCGGGAGAGCCTGCCGGGCCGCACCGATCCGTGAGCACCGACGCGCAAGGGAAATCCGGACAGCCGGTCACCATCAGTCTCGAGGACCAGTTCCGCACGCGTCACGACACCGGGAGCCTGCGAGGGCATGCGGTCGTGCTCGTGTATGCAGAGCGTCACGGAGCCAAGGCCGGCCAGGAACTCGGCCGAAAACTCCACATGCGGTTTCACCCAACGGCCGCAACGGCACCTGCCGCCGAATCCGCCAGCCAGCCGGTCATTCCTCCACCGGGATGGCCCGCAGGGGTGCAGCCTCCGGACGTGAAGGTGATCGCCGTGGCGTGCCTCGCGGAGATTCCCTCCCCGTTTCACGTGCTCGCGCGCCGCCAATTTCGCAGTGACTCTCCGCACATGCCGGTCTGGCTCGACTTCGAGGGTGTGATGAAGCGATCCTTCGGACTCGTGCCCGGCGTGCCGAACGTCGTCCTGCTCGACATGGATGGCCGGATGCATGTCGTCCAAAATGGTCGGTTTGGGGATGCCGAGATCGAGCAACTCGTCACCGTGATCGACGGACTGCGGCAACGCCCGGCCGGCAGTCCGAGAACGACCGGCCTACCAGCGCCCTGAGATTGCCGAGGGCGCAGTGCCGTCGGCCTTTCCCCACAAGCGCTGACGAACCCGTGGCCGTTGACGCACGTCACCGCGTCCGCTGCTTGAGTCGGCGGCTGGCCCGCTCCAGCGTCTCTCGTTCGGCCGGTGTCAGGCTGGACTCGCCAGAGCGGCTGAACTTTTCGAGGATCCGATCGACCTGCTCCTGCAGGTCGACGTCGTTGGATTCTTCCGAGGACCGCTCCACGGGCCGTCGGGGCTGCTCGCCGCGGAACACCGGGAACGTCCTCGTTCGTCGCCAGAGCCTGGAGAGCGGCTCCGCGAGGCCACCCAGATCCAGGCCACGCCAGGCATAGATCGCCCCGAAGATCGCCCCGGCCAGGTGGGCGACGTTCGCTACTCGGCCGCCGCCCGAAGCGGCGCCCTGGACATCGGAAACGAAATACAACACACCCAGGGCCCAGGCGGGCACCGGCAGGATTCCCCAGATAAGCACCGTCTGCCGAGGGTAGTACCAGACGAAGACGGCGAGCACGGCCATGACCGCCCCACTCGCGCCGATGAGTGCCGTCCGACCTCCGTCGTGAGCCCCAATGTTCACGCTCACCACCCAGACCAGCCCCGCGAGCACGATCGACGTGAGATAGAACCGAAAGAACTCCGCCCGGCCCATGATCACCTCGACCTCACGCCCGAAGAACCAGAGGGCGACCATGTTGAACACGAGGTGCCAGGGGTTCGAGTCGTCGTGCAGGAAGCCATAGGTCAAAGGCTCCCAGATTGTCCAGGGATGCGAAAAAAAGTCGCCCCCGAGCGAGAGCCATCGCTGAAGTGGCACCTCGCCGGCCGTCAACAGGTTGATGACCCAGACCGCGATGTTGGCCACGATGATCGTCATCACGGCGGTCCACTCAGATGCGTAGCCCGAGTCGAAGCGGTCGTAGCGGCGGTCGGAGAATCCCATGGAACATCCAGTCGGGGGGTCGGAAGACCCCTTGATCCTAGCAGGCTCGGGAAACGTCTTGCCACGACGCGCTTCGGGTTCGGTGCATCGCGTTTTGCCTCGGCTTGGCGCCTGCTGCAGAGGCTTTCCCCATTTGCTACAACTCGCGGCATCCGCTCCGGTCCCGCGCGTAACCCGGGTGGCGGATCAACACGTTCGACGGGGGACTTGCCATGTCAGGGCTCGGACTGAACGGACCGCTTGGTCGCAAGCTGCGGATGGGCATCGTGGGAGGCGGCCAGGGCTCATTCATCGGAAGGGTGCACGTTACCGCAGCGGTGCTCGACAACAGGGCCGAACTGGTGGCCGGTGCGTTTTCGAGCGACCCGGAGCGATCCAGGGCGAGTGCCGCCGACTACTTCGTGGCTGACGAGCGGGCCTATGGATCATGGCACGAGATGTTCGAGAGGGAGCGGGGTCGGCCTGAGGGAGAGCGGATCGACTTCGTCTCGATCACGACCCCCAACCACATGCACTTCCCCGTCGCAAAGGCGGCGGTGCAGGCAGGCTTCCACGTGGTCTGTGACAAGCCGCTCACGCTGACGCTCGCGGAGGCAGAGGAACTCGCGGAGATCGTGCTTGCTTCCGACCGGGCATTCGCGGTGACCCATAACTACACCGGATACCCGCTCGTCCGCCAGGCGCGGGAGATGATCCTTTCGGGAGAACTCGGCGATATCCAGGCGACGCGGGCCGAATACATCCAGGGTTGGCTTCGCACGCGGCTCGAGGCGGAGGGTCAGAAACAGGCTGCCTGGCGGACCGACCCAAAGAAGAGCGGAGCGGCGGGAGCCTTCGGCGACATCGGCACCCATGCCTACAACCTCGGTCGCTACATGACCGGGCTCCTTCCAGAGTCGATCTCGGCCAACCTGCGGATCTATGAGCCCCCGCGGCCCCTCGATGACTACGGTCATGCCGTGATCCGGTACGCCTCAGGTGGACTCGGCACTGTCACCGCCTCCCAGATCAGCCACGGCAGGGAGAACGACCTTCGCATCGAGATCGATGGCACGAAGGGGAGCCTGGAGTGGCACCAGGAGCGTCCCAACGAATTGTTCGTGCGTCGCAACGGCCATGCGATGCAGGTGTACACGCGGGATCCGAACGCACCGTTCATAAACAGCTCCGGCCGGGCCGCCTGTCGACTGCCGTCGGGGCACCCCGAGGCGTTTTTCGAGGCGTTCGCCAACGTGTACCGGTCGGCCTTCGATGCCATGGTGGCGTCGGCGGCGGGCCGGAAGGCGGAAAAAATCGACACGATCTACCCCAATATTTGTGACGGTGTTGAGGGGATGTACTTCATCGAGCAGTCGGTGGCGTCGAGCAAAGGCAACGGTGCCTGGCTCCCGCTCGCGCACAGGCTCGCGAGACGGTAGGACGGATGCCGCTTGCCCGTCAGGGCAGAAGGGATTGGTCGCAGATGGCCCGCACCGACATCGCCGCCTTCGTGTTCGATATCGAGAGCGTGGCGGACGGCGATCTCGTGTCGCGGCTGCGGTTCCCCGGCGAGGGTCTCTCGCCCGCACAGGCGATCCGTCGCTACCGTGACGAGCTGTCCGCAGCCAACGACGGCAAGGACTTCATTCCCTATACCTACCACCTTCCGGTCTCGCTGGTGATCGCGAAGGTCGCCCCGGATCACACGCTCGTGGATTTGGTGGCGCTCGACGAGGAGCAGTCACGACCACACGAGATCGTGCGACTGTTCTGGGAGGGCTGGCGACGATATCGACGGCCGCGGCTCGTGAGTTTCAATGGTCGTGGCTACGATCTACCGCTGCTCGAATTGTGCGCCTTCCGCTACGGACTCTCGATTCCGGAGTGGTTCGCTGAGGAGAAACGGAGCTTCGATCAGCCCCGCAATCGCTACAACGCCCAGTCGCACTTCGACCTGCACGAGTTCCTCACCAACAGCGGAGCGAGCCGATTCCAGGGAGGCCTGTCATTGGCCGCTAACCTGATCGGTAAGCCGGGTAAGCTCGACGTCGCCGGCCACATGGTGCAGGACCTATGGGATGATGGTCGACGTCAGGAGATTCACGACTACTGCCGCGGCGACGTGCTCGACACCTACTTCGTCTACCTCCGATCGCGGGTGATCTCGGGCGCGATTGGCATCGAGCAGGAACAGTCGGCGATCGACGATGCCCGTCGCTGGATCGAAAAGCATGCCGCCACGACACCTGGGCTCGCCCGATACCTCGAGGCCTGGGGCGACTGGCAGAGCCCTTGGGAGCCTTGAGCGGGCTCGTCACTCCGACTTGGCAGCCGCGGGATCGGTCGCAGGTGCCTGGACATCGGCATCGGTCTTCGCATCGGTCGCCGGTGGATCTTCGGAAGGCTCATCAGCAGGCGACGACGTCGCGACGGGTTCTGACACGGGATCCATGGCCGGCGGCACGGATAGGGCCGATGCGACGGCGATCGCCGCCGCCCGACCCTTGCCGTCGAGTTTTCCCTTCGGTGCCATGGCCTCGATGGTGTAGAGCCTGTCTCCGATGACGACCGCGAAGCTCTCGCGGTCGATCGGCTGGCTGAGGCCATCCACCTTGGCCATGGCCGGTGAAGCCCACGTGACGCCTGGATGTGGTCCCAGGCGGATCGCGGCAGGTTGCTTCGTGAAACGGTCCCCAGAGGCGGCGACGGCCGCCGCGAGTTTCGACTGCCCCGACTTGTCCATCATGTCCACTCCCTCGGGCGCATCGTCCGCCGTCACGACGATCGCCGGATACGTCTCCTTTATCCCTGGTTGGTAACGCACCAAGTTGTTCTTCGAGCGGGGAGATCGCGTCCATCCTGCCGGAGACCGGACCGCCAGTCGGCCACCGTCGAGAACGAGCATGGAGTCCTCGTCGATCGGCGGCAGCGTGATCGAATCAGCTTTGGCGGCCGAGGAGTTCTTCGACGCCTTTCCTGCGGGCGTCGTCTTCGAACCGGGCTCGCATCCCGCGACGATGAGCAGCACCGCCACGATCGCACCGGAATGGAAACCGGCTGATCGCTCACGAACCAATCGAGGCCTGCAAGCGGTGCTTTTCATCGGGGATCCTCGCTTTCCCAACGGTCAGGATCGTTACGCGCCGGAGCTATTCGCTGATCGGCTCCTTTACGAGTTGAACGAAGTGTTGCGAGCGGCTCGACGCGGATAATTCGGTCGCCTTCTTGTCCGCGGCCTTGCGGTCGGCGTAGTCGAACATCGCCACCTTCTTCATCGCGGGCGTGAAGACGCCCCAGAAGGCCCTCATCCTGGCTTCTTTGACGGTCTTCTTGCGTGAGGCCGGTTTCTTGGCGGCCTTGACCGGTTTTTCCTTTGCCTCTTTTGGCGCCTTGGCGGCTGCCTTCGATTTCGGTGCGGCCTTCTTGGCACCCTTCTTCGATGAGGCCTTCTCGGCGGCTTCGGCCGCTTCGGCCTGAGCCCGCAGTTCCTTTCGATTGACGACTTTTCGTGCCATGGTGCCGAGTGGCTGTTCCTGTGAGAGACCTCGGGAAGCGAGCGTACCGGACGCCCCCGTTCGACGTGTGCGGCCCCGGTTGGCCGACGACAGGGCGCAGTATATCGGCCTTTGAGCCCCGCGTAGAATGAAGCTGATCCCACCGCGTCGATCGGCAGATTTCGTCCCGCCGACGCCCCCGAGACAGTTTTTCATCGCGTCCCCGGACGGTCGCCATGTCACAGACCCTCACCGAACCGTCCCTGGCAGCCCCGTTCAGTGAATATCGCGGCCTCGACGATGCGGTGCTTTCGACACGCATCGAGGCCGTCCGGGGGCGCATGGGCCGCAGGCTCGTGATCCTCGGACACCATTACCAGCAGGATGGCGTGATCGCGCACGCGGATCTTCAGGGCGACAGCTACCAGCTCTCCCAATCAGCGGCGAGCCGCGTCGACTGTGAGTCGATCGCCTTCTGCGGTGTCCACTTCATGGCCGAGACGGCCGACATCCTGGTCAACAGACCGGAGCTGCTCGCGAGTCGCTCCGGCCGCCGAGTGGCCGTGGTATTGCCGGACATGGCCGCCGGCTGCTCGATGGCCGACATGGCGGCGATCGAGCAGGTAGAGGACGCCTGGGCGGATCTCGGCGAGTCGATCGACACTTCTCGGGTCGTGCCGGTCACCTACATCAACTCGGCGGCGAGTCTGAAGGCCTTCTGCGGTCGTCATGGTGGGATCGTCTGCACGTCGAGCAATGCTCGCGCAGTGCTCGAGTGGGCGTTCAAGCGCGGTGAGCGGGTGTTGTTCTTTCCGGATCAGCATCTCGGTCGCAACACGGCGCGAGGAATGGGGATTCCGCTCGACGAGATGTGCGTCTGGAATCCCCACGCCGTCACGCCCCTCGGCGGCAATGAAGCGGCGGCGGTCGTCCGCAGCCGCGTCATCCTCTGGCAGGGGCACTGCAGTGTCCATGCGATGTTTCGTCCGGAGCACGTCGATGCCGTTCGCGGGGCCTTGCCGGGGGTGAAGGTGCTCGTCCATCCGGAGTGCTCGATGGAGGTGGTCGACAAGGCTGATCTCGTTGGCTCGACGAGTTTCATCCTTAGACAGGTGGAGAGGGCGGCCCCGGGCACGAAGTGGGCGATCGGGACGGAATTGCATCTGGTGCGGCGACTGGAGCAGCATCATCCCGAACAGACGATCCGATTTTTGTCGCCGGTGATCTGCATGTGTGCCACGATGTATCGGATCGATCGAGCGCACCTGTGCTGGAGCCTCGAGCACCTGGAGACTGGACGCCCCGTCAACGTCGTGTGGGTCGACGAACAGACGGCCCATTTCGCGCTTGTGGCACTGGAGCGGATGCTGGCCGTGCGATGAAGCGAGCGTCCGTGGCCGCCGATCGGAATTCATTTGCAGTTGCCAGATGGTAGCCCCTTGCCCGCGACGTGAGACGGCGCGAGTGGAGACCCTCGGGGGTATTCGTTCGCGCCGGCTTTTTTGTTTTCAGTCGGCCCCACCCGCGGGCTGGGCCGTCCATGAGGAGCCTACGACATGAGACCCATCACGAAGCCATCGAAGCGATCGCCCCCGACACGTCGTGGTCCGGCTTTCCGGGCATCACGACTCGGACCGCGGACCGGCGGGCGGCGTCTCGCCGCCGAACGTCTCGAGCAGCGGCTGCCGCTTGCGATCGACATCGTCCAAACGACCGGTGAGGAGTACTTCTTCATCGACACCGAACAGGGCCGCAAGCTTACAAGCGAATACGCCGGCTACGCGATCACCAACGGCAATGGGCAGACCTATGACAACGTCTGGGTGCGGGCCTACGACTTCAACGGCGGGGTCGTCCGACTCGGTTCCCAGGAGGATGGGTATTACTTCCTCGGTCGGCTCGATCCGTGCGAGACCGATCATGTGTGGTTTTATCTCTCGGCATTGACGGGCACGGCGGTCGATCAGTCGCACACGATCACGGTCTACGACGGTGATCCCAGGGAAGGAGGTCTGCCGATCACGGGGGCCACACAGTCCTTCACGATCGACCTGGTTCAGCAGACGATCGAGGCCAGTTCCACCAAGATCTTCACGATCCAATCGGGTCCGACTGCCCAGACGCGGACGGACGAACTCCTATTCCATTCGCTGCTCCAGACGTCGAGTAACCCGTTCACGGCCGTCTCCACGTGATACTACGGATACGCCTAGTCAGGCCTCACCGACGCAGTTCGTCGGACGCAACTCGCAGTGGAAGCACCATCAGCCCGAAGGGAACGGGCCGCCGCCCGTTCCACCGGCGACCAACAGGCTCCTACTAGCGAAACTGGTCGATGGGCAGTCAGCGATCACGCTGCCGGCCACGGGGCCGACCGTCACGTACTCGCTCACCTTCAGCAATCTGGGGACCCGTAATGCAACACTCGACTCGATTCGCGACACGCTGCCCGTCGGAGCCGTCTACCAGTCCGGCAGTCCGGCTCGTCAACGTTCAACGGCATGACGATCGCGGATCCGTCGATCACAAGCGGATCGCTCACCTGGAATGGGGGGTTCGGGGTTCAGGCTGGCGCCACGTCGACGCTCGTCTTCGAGGCGGTGTTGCCCGAGATCGCCGGCGTGTACGTCAACCAGTCGACGGGTCGTGTCGGGACGGTGCAGATCGACGCCACGCTTGACACCCGCGATGACGTGCCCGCCACAGCGGTAGTGAACTGTCTCCCGATCGCGGACCGCTCGATCCTCAAGACGAGTGCCGAGGACGAAGTCGTCGCCGGGCAGGCGGTCAGCTACACGCTCCTCGTCACCAACAACGGCCCCAACGAGGTGACGGACGCCCGCGTACAGGACAGTTTCCCCTCAACGCTTTCGAATGTTACCTGGATTTACGAGGTCGCAGGTGGCGGTCCTCAAATCGCTGGCGCCGGCGACATCGATGTGGTGCTCGACCTGGTCGCCGGCGGCACGGCGACCTTCACGATTACCGCGTTGCTGGCTGCTGATGCGATCGGCACACTCTTCAACCAGGCGACGGTGTGGTCGGCAACGACATACGACCCCGATCCCGCCAACAACAGCGACGATGAGATCGACACAATCCTGTCCAGAGCGGTGTTGACGCTGTCGAAGGAGGACGATCAGGCGACGGTGGTTGCAGGAGACGGTGTGGAATACACGTACACGGTCCGCGTGGGGAACAGTGGACCGTCGTTGGCGCGAGGTGTGGTGGTAGCTGACGACTGACCGACGTGGCTGGTTCTGGTTCCGGGATCGATCACGGTGACGCAGGGGATGGTTCCGGTTCCTGAGTTGGACGGTGACTTCACGTGGGAGGTGGGCGACCTGGGTGTGCTTGGCGTGGGGACGGTTCGAATGGACGGGTTGTTGCGGGCGACCGGGCCTGCGACCGGTGCGATTGGCCATGGACGATGTCTCCTTCGGAAAGCCGTGGTAGATCGGGAGCACTTTGATCCCCTCTTTAGAGTGTCCCCTCTAAGGAAGGGTTTCGGCGTCCAGGCCCGGATTTTTCAGACCATCGGGTCGGTGGTCCTTTTTCGGAGACTGGGGAAACTCTGCGGGCGACAAGTCTGCTCCCCGGTCCCCGGATCCCGTATAACCGCGTGCTCGTTGATCGGGTCGATCACGGTCAGGGGTGCGATTCCCGAGAGGATCGTTGTCCGGGGAGACGTCGGCATGCGTGAATCGAGTGGGAGTGCCGGCCGACAGGCAGACAAGGCCTTTGTCGCGGCCATCGCGGTGATCTTCAGCGCGATCCACGTGATCTGCCCCGGAACTCGCGCGCTTGGAGAAAAACCGGCGACTGCCGCGCCTCCTGAATCATCGAGCGAGGCCGTTGCGATCGCCGCCTCCTTGGCGGCGGCCACTCCAGCCGACGATCAGCCCGCGCTTGCAGCCAAGGCCGACAGGCTCGCGATGATTCGCGCCGAATGGGTGGCTCCCTGCCTCGCGCCGCTCGGGACGGCGACGCCCGGCGGCGCGAATTGGCTCCGCAGCGGATTGGATCGGGCCGTGGAGCGACTCGGCCCGATGCTCTCCGACGAGACGATCTCCGCCTACGTGGAGGATCGTCTGCGACCGGAGCGGGCGAGGAGCCTCGCCTTCGTATGGCTACGGGAGCGGGATCCGGCCCGCGCCGCGAACATGGCGGACGGGTTCCTCGAAGACCCTGCGCTCGATCTGCGGCGGGAGGCGGTGGAGAGACTGATCGCGAAGGCGCCGTCCGGTGACGAGGCCTCGCTCAAGCAGGCCCATCGTCGGGCGCTCGTGGCAGCCCGAGACATCGACCAGATCGAGCGGGTGGCGGGCTGGCTCAAGGAGCACGGTGAGCCGGTCGACCTGGCGAAGACGTTCGGTTTCCTCCAGCACTGGAGGGTGAGCGCGATGTTCGACAATGTCGAAGGGAAGGGATTCGGCGTGGCCTACCCGCCGGAAAGCGGCGACCCGGTGTCCGTCGATACGAATGGTTGGAAGGAGGTCGTGTCGCAGGACCCGCACGGCATCGTCGACCTCAACACGGAGATCGAGCAGAAGAAGGGAGTGCTCGCCTATGCCGTGGCCGACATCGACCTGCCGCGCGCGTGCAGCGGCGAGATCCGCATCGGGAGCCCCTGCGCCGTCATCGTCTGGGTCAACGGCAGACGCGTCATGGCGCACGAGATCTACCACGCATCCGAGGCGATCGACCAATATGTGGCGACAGCCGACTTTCGTGCCGGGACGAACATCATCATGGTGAAGTGCTGCCAGAACGAGCAGACGGAATCCTGGGCCGCCGACTGGAAGTTCCAGTTGCGGGTCTGTGATGCGATCGGCACACCCCTGGGAACCCAGACGCGATGAAAAACCGGTTGCCTTCGGCTCAAGCTTTCCTGCAGGCGTCCGCGTCGTACCGGATGCCTCTATCGGCAGGGGTCGCAGTATCGATCCTCGCACTGTTCACGCTCCATCCACGGCCAGCGGCTGCGGCGGACTGGCCCGAGTTCAAGGGAAGGCTCGGAAGGGGCGTAGCCGTCGGCGAGCGGTTGCGATCGACCTGGAACGAGTCCGAGGGGCTCGCCTGGAAGGCGGATCTGCCCGGTCGGGGTGCCTCGAGCCCGATCGTGGTCGGCGATCTCGTGGTCGTCACGGCGGCAAGCGGTCCCCGCCAGGACCGTCTGCATGTACTCGCGCTCGATCGGCAGTCGGGAAAGCCCCGCTGGCACCGCACGTTCTGGGCGGCTGGGCGGACGCTCTGTCATTCCACGAGTTCTGTCGCGGCCGGCACGCCGGCGAGCGACGGCAAGCGCATCGTCGCGCTCTATTCATCGTGCGACCTGTTCGCGCTCGATCTCGAGGGACGACTGCTGTGGCAGCGGAACCTCGCCGTCGAACATCCCAAGAGCGGCACCGATATCGGGATGGGCGCGAGCCCCAGGATCATCGACGGGACGGTCGTGGTGCAGGTGGACTGTCAGGGGGACGCCTTCGCGACCGGCATCGACGTCGCCACGGGATCCGAACGGTGGCTCGTACCGAGGGAAAAGATTGCGAGCTGGTCGTCGCCGATCGAGGTGTCGATCGGCGGTGAGGGGCCGTGCGTGCTCATGCAGAATCCCAACGGTCTCGAGCTTCGGAAGCCCGTGGACGGATCCATCGTGTGGAACTGGAAGGGTGAGTGCTCCGGCATTCCGATGACGACCGAGTCCGGCGGCATCCTGCTCGTTCCGGGAAGTGGTCTTTCGGCGCTGCGGCCGCAGGACGCCGCCGACGGCGCGCCCGAGCAGCCCGCCTGGTCGAGCACGAAGCTCTCCTGCGGGATCGCGAGTCCGATGGTATGGGGGGATTCGATCGCCTGCGTCAATCGAGCGGGTGTGCTGGGCGTCGGCAGCCTGTCCGACGGCAGCCTGCGGGGTCAGGTGCGACTGGCTGGATCGTTCTGGGCGAGCCCCATCGTCGTCGGCGACACGATCGTGGCCGCCAACAAGGAGGGCACGACGTTTCTTGTCTCCGTGGGTGCCGACGGGACTCCGCAGATCCTCGGTCAGAACCAATTGCCGGGCACCTTTACCGCCACACCGGCCGTCGCTGACGGAAGTCTCTATCTGCGAAGCGAAGAGGCTCTTTGGAAGGTGGCTGCGCCCTAGACCGTTTCCGTGAGCGGTGCGACGGCGGATGAAATGAGTGGAGCGGGCCTAGCCTCCACGGATGGCCGCATCGAGCTGGGCGTGGAGCGCGACGAGACGGCAGTGCCGCTCGTAGGCCCTCGTGATCGCACCCGTGGATTCGGTTCGGGGCAGAAACCGCCTGGGGTTGCCGGTGGCGTGCGAGGCCAGGAACGTCGGCCAGTCGCGATCGCGTTGACCGAGCGACTCTGCCCGGTATTTGGCGAGCAGAATCGCACCATAGGCCGATCCCTCGCTCGCCGCGTCGAGGATCGTGACAGGTGTGCCGAAGGCGTCCGCGATCACCTGTCCGAGCGACGGTGTGCGCACGAGTCCCCCGGAGAGCACGATCTCGGTCCGGGGGAAGCCCTGCTCCTCGAGCGGCCTCCCTCCGAGCCGAAGATTGAATACCGTGGCGAGGAGCGCCGCCTTCGCCACGTTGCCAGGTGTCGCGGAGCGATCGTCCAGTCCCACGAGCAGTCCGGTGCCGCCCCTCGACACGCCGAGTCCGGGTTCGTCGTCCAGGAAGGGCAGCGAGGCGACTCCACCGCAGTCGTCGTCGGCCGCGAGCACCTGCGGCATGACGGAGGCGAATGCCCCTGAGCGGTCCGTGCCACCGACCATTTCAACCACACGATTCCTCCACGTGGTGCCGTTTCGCAGCCAGACCATGTTGATCGGGCGACCGTCCGGGGCGCAGAAGTGATCGATCGACCGGGCCACTCCCTTGAACGGCCGATCACCAACGGAGTTGGCGCAGACGCTCGTGCCGAAACTCATCGACACCATGCCGGGCGTCGCGATGAGCGACCCCGCCAACGCCGCCGGTTGGTCGCCCTCGGCGGGAGCCACGGGGACTCCGGGGGTGATCGAAAGAGCGTCCTCGTGATCGTCCAGTCCTCGGCACAGGAGCGAGGCAC
>JBJTBB010000310.1:0-4229 GCA_046091125.1 Planctomycetaceae bacterium | reverse complement strand
GCGCTGAGCCCGATACCCGTCGACGACGTGACCCGGGCGGTCCTCGAGGAACAAGGACTCGACGAGAGCGGCGTTCCCGAGGCCGGACGGCAGGTGCGGCTCCGTCGCAACGCCAATCTCAGCACGGGCGGCACGGCCGAGGATGTCACCGACCTCGTGCATCCGGATGTGGCCGCGCGGGCTGCGGAAGCGGCGCAGATCGTAGGGTTGGATGTCGCGGGAATTGACATCGTCGCGCAGGACGTCTCGCGACCGCTCGAGGCCCAGGGCGGGGCGGTGATCGAGGTCAACGCCGCACCGGGACTGCGCATGCACCTCCAACCCTCCGCGGGCAGGCCACGGGACGTCGGGGGAGCGATCGTGAGCACGCTTTTTGAACCCGGAGACGACGGACGTATTCCGATCGCGGCGGTGACGGGCACGAATGGCAAGACCACCGTCACAAGACTCATCGCTCACTGTGCCGGCCTCGCCGGTGGCACCGTCGGCATGACGTGCTCAGAAGGGGTCTGGGTGGGTGAGCGAATGATCGATGCCGGCGATTGCAGTGGCCCACGAAGCGCGAGGCGTGTGCTCGCGCACCCATCCGTTACGACGGCCGTTTTCGAGACGGCCAGAGGCGGCATCATCCGCGAGGGATGTGGCTTCGACGCCTGCGACGTCGCCGTGGTGACGAACATCGCGAGTGGTGATCACCTCGGTATCGACGGCATCGATACACCTGAACGCCTCGCCTGGGTGAAGGGCGCGATCGTGGCCGCGGTACGGCCGACAGGTGCCGCGGTTCTCAATGCCGCCGATCCGCTGGTGGTCGACATGCGGCGATGGTGCAAGGGTCAGGTCGTGTACTTCGCTCTCGACTCAGAGAACCCCGTCCTCAAGAACCACCTTCAGGAGGGCGGGCTCGCGGCGACCGTCCGCGACCAATGGATCGTATTGTGCGATGGTCCTCGCGAGACGAGGCTTGCCCACATCGGTCGGGTGCCGCTGGCACACGGTGGTCTCGTATCGTTTCAGGTGGAAAACGCACTGGCGGCGGCCGCCGCTGCGTGGAGGCTGGGAGTGCCGTTGGAGTTGGTTCGGTTGGGGCTCGAGGGTTTTTCCGCTGGTATCGACGGCTCGCCCGCGCGATTCAATGTGATCGAGATCGGGGGAGCCGCGGTGGTGGTCGACTATGGCCACAACGTTCCCTCGCTCGGCCGGATCTGCGAAGCCCTGTCTCGGCTCCCGCATACCCGCCGTACGGCCGTCTACTCGGCGGCGGGTGACCGACGCGACGCCGATCTCATCGAGCAGGGACGGATGCTGGCCGCCTCCTTCGATCGCGTGATCCTCTACGAGGATGCCTGCGTCCGCGGCCGCGAACCGGGTGAGATCACCCGCCTCATCTCCGCTGGCATTCGGCAGGGAACCACCTCGGAGCGGCAGGTGGAGGTGTTGATCGGCGGCGGGTGGTGTGAGTCTGCGGCACTTGCCCTCGACACGGCAGGTCCCGGCCACCTCGTCCTGCTACAGCCCGATACGGTTGAACAGACGGTCGAGTGGATGCGGAATCGATACGGCGAGAGCGTTCGGTCGGTCAGCCTGCAGGATCTCTTGGGGGCGTCAGCGGAAGAGATCGCCCGGATCAGGTTTGATGGAACGGTGGAAATCCGCAGTGGTGGAAACGGTACCACGCTGCATGCCGCCCGCGCGATCGAGCCCGGTGAGATGGTCATCCGAGCGGGTGGACGACGGTCCTCCGAGCCAACCCGCCTGACGATGCAGGTGGAGCGGGACGTGCATGTCGTGCCCGATAATTCCATGGTGCACGTGCGGCACGCCTGCGAGCCCAACTGCGGTGTGATCATCACGGCGGGCTCGACCGACATCGAGATGCATTCGCTCAGGCGCATCGAGCCGGGAGAGGAATTGACACTCGACTACGCAACCTTCGAGTGGGAGGTTCCGGACGGCGGTGGTCCATGCCACTGTGGTTCTCCGGCCTGCCGCGGTCGTATCGGTGGCTATCGGCACCTTCCGGTCGACGTCATCGCTCGCTACGGCGACTTCATCGCGGAATACCTTCGGGCGGCCGATCCAGATCGGGCCGTACCGACGTGGGCATGACTCCAGGTGAGTGACGATCGGTCGCCGGCCGACGGTTCGATTCCCGGCCGGTGACCGTCCCAGCGCCCGCGAAGGCCGAGGATGGGCGCCCGGTCGTCACTTCAGCCCGGGGCGGCGATCGAGCGCACCACGGACGCCGAGCGCCTCCGGATGTCGGGCAATCTTGTCTGAGAAGACCCGCACGTCGTTGATGATGGGCCGAAGGTCGCCGGCGATTCGGTTCACCCGGTCGGCGGCCTCCGAGAGAGTCTCGGACACCTGTGGATCACGGACGAGTCGGCCAAGCGTGCCGTCGGATTCGTTAAGTGCCCTCGTGAATCCGGCCGCCTGGGCGAGCACCTCGTCGAGTCGTCCGATCGTGGTGTCGAGCCGCATGACCAGATCGGCCCCACGATCGCCGAGCGGCTTGGTGAGTCCTTCGAGGTTGCGGAGATTGCGGTCGGCCGAATCGAGGGCGGTACCGATGCCGCCAACCGCCGATTGCAAGTTTCCGAGCACCTCCGGCATCAGTTCGATCGACTGTTTGAGCTTCGTGCGTGCCGAGTCGTCGCCGAGCACGTCGTTGACGTTCGTCATGGCGGTTGAGAAGCCGTCGAGCGCGACCTCCGTCTTTTCGAGGAGTTTGCCGAAGCGGTCATCGTTGCCCACCACGACGCGATCGATGTCGCCTGCGAGTTTGCCGACCGTCTCGCTCGCCGCCACGAGCGCATCGAGTGCCGTGAGCAGTTTTGGCTCGAGCTTCGAAAATGTCTCGAGCGGGTCGGATGTCATGGCCCCCCGGAGCACGTCGTCGGGGGTGATCCTGGTTCGCGGAGGAATCACACGACCCGGGACGAGCTGGATCTCCGCGTCGCCGAGGAGTGACCCGACGATCTGCGGCTGCTCGTCACGATAGATCGGCACATGGCTATCAACGTCGGCCACCACAGTCACGCCGCCACTCTCGTCGAGTGTGACGGTCTGTACGCGGCCCACACGGATCCCGTTTTTGCGCAACGGTGTCCCAGGCGACACGCCACGCGCGTCGAGAAAACTTATCCGCACCGGATAGGTGCCCTGCACCAGCGAGGGCAGGTCGCCGAAGAGCACCGTCAGAATCGCAGCGATGATGGCCGTGGCCAGCACCGTCACCCCGACCCGGAACTGCATCATGCGGTCGTTCATTCGACTGCCTCCCCGGTGGGCTCGGCGGCCCGGAGTTGCTCGTCCTTGAGTTCCATCAGCCGATTCCCCGCGCGCCCTTCCACGAACTGGCTCACCCGCGGCTCGGTGCTCGCGTCGAGTTCCGTGGGTGTGCCCACGAAGACGACCTGCGATTCGGCAGCGGTGAGCCGTGAAAGTGGATAGAGCATCACGATGCGGTCGGCCACCTTGCGTGCCGTCCGCATGTCGTGAGTCACCACGATGCTCGTCACGTTCGGTCGCGACCGAACCCTGACGATGAGCTCGTTGACGACGTCGCTCCTGATCGGGTCGAGGCCCGTCGTGGGCTCATCGTACAGGATCACCTGCGGGTCGAGGGCGAGCGCCCGGGCAATGCCGGCCCGCTTCCGCATGCCTCCGGAAAGTTCCACGGGCTTCTTCCGACCTGCACTCGAGGGCAGACCCACCTCCGCGAGGAGCGACTCCACGATCGCAAGGATCTCGGACTCCGTGATTCGTGTGTGTTCGCGCAGCGGAAAGGCGATGTTGTCGAATACGCTCAGGCTGTCGAAGAGGGCCGCCCCCTGGAAGACGAAGCCGTAGCGGGTCCGCAGGTGTGCCAAGCTCCGCTCGTCGAGCGAGAAGATCGACTGCCCGTCGTACCGGACGTCACCCGATCCCGGCCGAATGAGTCCGATGAGCGTCTTGAGCAGCACCGTCTTCCCGCAACCACTTTCGCCGAGCACCGCGAGCGTCTCACCCGGGCGTATGCATAGCGAGATGTCGCGCAGCACCTGCTGGCGGGCGAACCGCACTCCGACGGCATCGACCTCGAGGAACGGTCGCGCGGGGGCGGTTTTCGTCGCATCGCTGATGGCTGTGATTGCTGGCATGCGAGGGGTCCTAGATGAGTTTCCGCGGCCCTTCGGGCCGCAGGAAGGAATGGATCTCGTCGAGGAATATGCCAAGGAACAGGT
>JBJTBB010000309.1:0-3820 GCA_046091125.1 Planctomycetaceae bacterium | reverse complement strand
GACCGACTGCTCGTGGTTCATGGGGAATCCGAAGGTTCAGGGAGTGCCGCCTCGATGGCGTCAATGTCGATCGGAGCGCGCCAGAGTTGACTCGCTCGGTCGGGCGACCTGCTGGCCGTCCACAAAAGCAGGCGGCCGTCGGGTGAGAACGTGGGCAGCACGTCCGCGCCCGGGTGATCCGTCAGTCGCAGCGGTATTCCGAAACGGATCGAGCCTTTGTGTTGATCGAATCGCGCGATGAGGAGATCGTAATTCGGTCGGCGCATCGAGTTTGAGTGGTCCGCACCAGTCCAGATCAACCAGGGCTTCGTCGGATGCCAGAATGGCGCCCAGTGAACGCTCTTGCCGCTGGTCACCGCCCGATCATCACTGCCATCGGCCCGCATGACATGAATCTGCAGCATGTCCTTTTCAACACGATCGGTTCGATACGCGAGCCAACGGCCATCAGGAGAGTAGAAAGGTCCGCCGTCATACCCCGGCGCATCGGTCAACTGCACCACATCGGAGCCGTCGGCTCGCATCGAGTAGATGTCGGGATCTCCATCGGCATCGCTGACGAACAGAATCCGCTGGCCATCAGGCGAGTAGGAGCATTCGGCGTCGTAGCCTGGACGATTGGTCAGCCGCTTGAGGTCGCTGCCATCCAGCCGGGCGGTGAAGAGTTCCATGGAGGGATCGAAATCCCATTGATCCCTTCGCCGCCGACCGCTCCTCGCGTCCTCTTCGGCCTGGGCGATGGCCGCCC
The DNA here is from genome assembly GCA_046091125.1 of Planctomycetaceae bacterium. GTDB lineage: Bacteria > Planctomycetota > Planctomycetia > Pirellulales > UBA1268 > UBA4655. The sequence goes on along the minus strand of JBJTBB010000309.1, from coordinate 3,072 downwards.
GCTCGGTTTGTTCGATCGCTGGATCGAGGTGACTCGAGGCGAACAGCAGTCGTTCGCCTTCCGGCACGAAGAATGCGCATGTCGTGCGCCCACGACCCGTACTGACGCGGGTGGGAACCGTCGGCCTCGGATTCTCGGGATCGAAGGACTGCACGTAGATCTGATAGAAGGGATATCCCTGAGGGACACCCTGATAGGCGATCCGACGACCGTCGGCGGAAAAATAGCCCTCGCCGGCCCTCGTGAGACCCTCGGTGACCTGTGTGGCGGTGCGAAGAAAGGTCGCTTCCGGTGAGACCGCACCATCCCCGTCGGCAGCCGCGGCGGTATGGTTTCGGCCTGGGTTCGCGTCGTCGCAACGAGACGGTTGTGCGAGCGAGGCGACCACCAGAAAACCGACCGCCCATGCAGTCGTCGGCGACGATAAACGAACATTGATCGGCATGAAACGTGTTCTCAATCGGACATTTGTGGAATGGCAGAAACGACGTGCGATCCTGGACGTGCTCGATCGCCTACAACATCAGGGACTGACGCGGATCGATCGATGGACTTTGGATTTGACGATAGCGGAAGCCCCAAGGGAAGCCATGACCATCATTGTGGGTCGTCCAACCTCTGTCGCGAAGTATAGGCTGGAAGGCAGTCGGATGAAGACTGTTGGCTGATGGATCCCAACGGAGTCATGTCGAAGCATGAAGATCTACACGAAGACGGGCGACGCCGGGGAGACCGGGCTTTTTGGCGGTCCGAGGGTCCGCAAGGATCACGCCAGGATCGAAGCCTTCGGTACCGTCGACGAACTCAACAGCCATCTCGGTGCCGTCAGGGCCGCCCTCGCCTCGTCCGGTGTCGGGCGGCAATGTGATGACCTGCTGCGGCAATTCCAATGCGATTTATTCGAGCTCGGAGCACAGCTTGCCTCGCCGGCGTCGGCCATCGAACGGATCACCGACGTGCACGTGGTGACGATCGAGCGCGCGATCGACAAATTCGAGGAGAGGCTTCCGCCCCTGGATTGTTTCGTGCTGCCGGCGGGTAACTCGGCATCAGCGACCGTACATGTGGCTCGTACGGTCTGCAGGCGTGCCGAGCGGAGAGTCGTGGGGCTTTCGCCGGCCTTGGGACGCGAGACGCTCACGGAATCGGCCATCTCTCCAGAGGCGGATGAATCCGATGGGGTGGCGGCCGAGGTCGGCGGTCCCGTGGCGGCAATCCCGGCAAACGCGATCGAGTACCTCAATCGCCTGGGGGATTTCCTGTTCGTGCTCGCCCGCTGGGTGAACGTCGTCTGCGGCGATAAGGACGACCCGTGGCATCCTGCCCCACCTGCCGCCGGCCACCGGGCTGGTCGAGACCATTCGGTCGATTGAAGGCGACAACTCCAGCCCTATGCACGACGGCTCCATACGATCATCGAGTGGTTCCGAGTCGTCCGTGACGGTGCGGCAATCGGTCGCCAATGTTCGGGAGCGTCTGAGGCTGCCCCCGGCGAAGGGGCGTGCTGCCGCAACCTGGGCAAGCGATCTCTTCGAACGGGTGGTGCTCGATCTGTGGAACGACATCGCGCCCGTCGGCGAGTCGGGGGTCGCCCTCGTGGCCCAGGGTGGATTCGGTCGCCGCGAGATGTCGCCTCATTCGGATATCGACCTGATGGTGCTGCATGCCGCCAAACCGCCGCTGGCCCTTCGCGCAGGTGAACTCGCGAAGCGACTGCTTCAGGGACTCTTCGATGCGGGACTCGAGGTTGGGCAATCGGTCCGCACGTCTCTCTTGTCGTGCCGTTTGGCGGCCGAGGATGCGACGATCCTCACGTCCCTTCTCGATGCCAGGCTGCTGGCCGGTGACGAGGCCGTGTTTTCTGACATGTCCACGCGTCTTCGGCGTTCGCTTCGGAGCAGGCGACGCTCCGCGGCGGCGGTGATCGCCGCTCGGCGGGAGGAGCGGCATCGCTTTGGTGAGACCGTCTGGCTGCTCGAGCCCAACGTCAAAAGATCCCCCGGGGCCCTGAGGGACATCCAGCTGGTGCGATGGCTGGGAGTGCTCGGCTGGGACGCGGATGACATGGACACGTTGGCGGCTGCCGGCGGCATAGGCCGCGAGGACGTCGCCGTGTTGCGGTCTGCCGAGGATTTCCTGGTCGATGTCCGCTGGTCGCTGCATCTCGCTGCCGGTCGGTCCAGTGACGAACTGACTCGGGACGAACAGGTACGAATCGCCGCCGAGCGAGGGATTGCTTCGGATGAAGGGCTGCTGGCCGTCGAGCGATTCATGCGCGAGTGGTTCGGCCACACGCGTCGCGTGTCACGGGTGGCGAGGCGGCTCGAGGATCGACTGGTGCCATCGCGTCCGATGTCCCGTCGGATCGACCGGGTCTTCTCCCGTCCAGTGGATGGACTGTTCCGCGTCGGTGCGGGGGCCGTCTGGGTGCCGCTTCGTGATGTGCCCGCGGTGGCGGCCGACCTGACGAAAATCCTACGGCTGCAATCGCTCTCGGTGTCCTCCGGCAGGCCAGTGGATCGTGAGACATGGGATGCGGTGCTCGATGCCGTCCATCCGTCCGATCTTGCCGTCGACGATTCGGCACGGGCGGTGTTTCTCCAGCTGTTCGAGCCTGTCGGCGACGGCCCGGCCCGTGAGCCCAGAGTTGGGCCCGGTCGGGCCCTGCGTCAACTGCATGATGCGGAGTTGCTCGAGCGAATCGTACCCGCGTTTCGACACGCGGCGGGATTGATGCAATTCAACAACTATCACAAGTACACGGTTGATGAGCATTGCATTCACGCGGTCGAGCAGGCCTGTCTGCTCGCCGCCTCATCGGACTGGCTCGGCGATGTGTGGCGGGATCTGCGTCGACGTCGGACGGTGCTGATCGCCCTGCTTCTGCACGATCTCGGCAAGGGATTTCCGGAGGACCACAGCATCGTGGGCGCGGCGATCGCTCGGGAAATGGCGACTTGGCTCGGCCTGCCGGCCGACGAGTCGGTGATCGTCGAGTGGCTCGTCGCCAAGCATCTGCTCATGTCCCTTCTCGCCTTTCGCCGCAATGCAGCCGACGAGAGCCTTGTCGTC
>JBJTBB010000308.1:0-11250 GCA_046091125.1 Planctomycetaceae bacterium | reverse complement strand
GCCTGGGGTCTGGGCGGAGCCGATCACCATTTTGCAGGTGAAGCCAATCTGTCCCGAGTCGCGGGAGTCGCGAATCGCGGGATTCACCCGTATTCGGTCAACGGCCTCGCCAGCCGCGGCAACGTCATCCGCAACAACTTCTACAACCACGGCTGGTACGGAGGCCGCGGCTGGTACGACAACCACTTCGGCTGTTGGTGGGGTGGTGGATGGTGGTTCGGCGGTGGTCTGCTCACGGGGCTTGCATGGGCCGATCTCGCATCCTGGGGCGGGTACGGCGGAGGGGGTGGTGCACCTGTCACCTACGATTACGGCACGACGGTCTGCTACCAGGACGACGGCGTCTACGTGCAGGGTGCACGCGCGGGGACGGCCGAGTCCTACGCCAAGGGCGCGACCGACCTGGCCGCGGCCGGCACTGACGCCTCGCCCGCTGACGACGATCAGTGGCGGTCACTCGGTGTGTTTGCGATGGCTCGCAGCGAGGAGACCGATCCGAGCAACTTCCTGTCGCTGGCCGTGGACCGCAACGGCCTTCTCCGCGGCTCCTACTACAATGCCGCCACGGACGACAATCAGCACGTGACCGGCAAGGTCGACAAGAAGACCCAACGAGCAGCCTGGACGATCGGTGACAAAAAATCCCCGGTCTACGAGGGAGGCATCAGCAATCTCACCAAGGACCAGCTCACGATCCTCGCCCACAAATCGGACGGATCGACCGAGCAGCTGCTTCTTGTCCGAGTGAAGGACAAGTCGCCTGGGAGCGACAAACCGCCAACCGAAAACAAAACCTCCGCCGGCACAGCCGTTCCGTGAGTGCGTCGGACGGGCCGCGAGGTCGGTCGGTGGACGGTTTCAATCCTGCAGTTCGAGCCAGCGATGCTCGGCGTCCGCCAGCTTCATAGCGGCCTTTTCCATGAGTGTGTGCAGCCTCATCGCGTCGTCGGCGTTCGTCGCGGCCATCAGCTCTCGCTCGAAGCGCTTTCGCTCCTCTTCGAACTGAGACATCTCCTTCTCGAGACGGGCGATCGCCTTGCGGCGGTCCCGATGCGACGATGCGTCCCGTGGTGCACGTTCCTGGCGGGCGGTGATGACGGCCCGACCATCACGCCCACCGCTCGGCGCCCGCTCGAGGGCGTCGCCACGCCTCGGCCGGCGATCGCGGGCCGCCTCGGCGACATCGATCTCACGCGAGACGTTGGCGACATACGTCCCATAGTCGCCACGGTAGCTGGTCACGCGGTCGTCTCCCACCTCGACCACCTCGGTCGCGACGGCATGCATGAAGGAGCGGTCGTGGCTCGTGAAGATGACCGTGCCCTGATAGTCCCGGAGCGCCGCCGCCAAGGCCTCGACCGTCTCGACGTCGAGGTGATTTCCGGGCTCGTCGAGCACGAGCACGTTGTGGCTGCCCAGGAGCAGCCCTGCCAGACACACCCGGGCCCGCTCGCCGCCGGAGAGCACTCCAACCCGTTTTTCGACCGCCTTTCCACGGAAGAGCATCGCACCCGCAAGATCCAGGATCCGTTGGCTTTTTGTTCCTCTTCCGGCCACCCGCTCGAGATGCGAGAGCACCGTGTCAGATTCCGACAGTGCCAGATAGACGTGCTGGGCATACACGCCGACGTCGCAGCCATACCCCCACTTGATCCGCCCGGAGACCGGCTCGATCGAACCGGTGAGGGACCGGAGAAACGTCGTTTTACCCTGTCCGTTGTCCCCGACGATCGCCGCACGACTGCCATGCACGATCTCGAGATCGATACCGCTTGCGACCGTGCGGCCGGGATATCCGATCGCAAGGTCGATGCATCGCACGGCCGGCCCCTGCCGTCGTTCGACCGCGGGGCATCGGATGGCGGCAAGCGGGTCATCGGATTCGACCTCCATGAGTTCCAGCCGCTCCAGCTGCTTTCCCTTTGACTTGGCCCGCGAAGCGGTCGAGGCACGGGCCCGGTTGCGGGCGATGAATTCCTCGAGCTCCCGCTTCTTGGCCAGGACCGTCGCATTGACGCGCTCCGCATGCTCTCGCCGCTCGCGATCATGCGCGAGGTAGGCATCGACCGGCCCCGGATACACCGTGAGCTTCCCTCTGGCCAGAGCCAGCGTTTGATCGCACGTCGACCCGAGAAACGCACGGTCGTGCGAGACGACGAGACAGGCCTCTCGGAATCCCTTGAGGAAGTGCTCGAGCAGGATCTGTGTGCGGAGATCGAGGAAGTTCGTGGGCTCGTCGAGCAGGAGAAGATTCGGTTCGTGCAAGAGCAACGCGGCGAGCTTCACGCGGGTCTGCCAGCCGCCCGAGAGAGCGGCCACCGGCCCCTCGAGCAGGCTGCCCTTGATCTCGAAACGCCCGGCCACCTCGCCGCACTTCCAGGCTGACTGGTGGCTGTCGCGTTCCAGGAATCCCATCGTCGACTCGCCTGGCAGAAAGGGATCGTGCTGCCTGAGGTAGCCGATGCGCAGGTCGGGATGATGGATGACCTCCCCCGAATCGAGCTCCTCCTCGCCGAGAATGATCCTCAGCAGCGTGCTCTTGCCAGCACCGTTGCGGCCCACGAAGCCGATCTTGCCGTCGTCGGTGAGAGTCGCACTCGCGTCGTCGAGAAGCACCTGCTCGCCGAAGCGCTTCGACGCCCGACGAATCTCGAGAAGAACCGCCATCCGATCTGCTCAACCTCGGCCGACGAGACCAACGAGCCTGACACGTGCCCCGGACATCGAGGCGTTCCCAAGATCGGAACCATGCTGCACGGACAGCGGAGGGCATGGGATTCGAACCCACAACCCCTTTCGGGGCACCACATTTCCAGTGTGGCCGCTAGCCATTCGCTTACCCTCCCGGCACCACCGTCGATCAAACCGGACGCCACTGGCTCGTCGGCCGGTCGTCGACGAAGAGTTTATCCACACTCGCGGAACCCCGCTAGCGAACCTGGATTCGGACGCGGACGTCATGAGCGAGTATCCGGCCCCGTGCGATCCCGACACATGGGACTCATCGCTCCAGGGCAGGCCGAGATGACCGGGGAACGACCGATCAGATTCGTCGAACCCCCGCATGCGTCATCCGAATCCATGCATCCGCCAGCGAGCCGTCACGATCCAGCGCCCGGCAGCCGGCATCGAACACGCTCACCTCGTATCCGAGCCTCCGGGCATCGAGGGCCGTCGCAAGAACGCAGACATCGGTCGCAAGCCCGGCGAGGACGACCGCACCGATCCTTCGCTGCCGCAACCAATCGTCGAGGCCGACCGGTGTGATGCGATCGTTCTCAAAGAACGCCGAGTAACTGTCGACCTGAGGGCGACAGCCTTTACGGACGACGTGTGCCGCGGATGGAATACGAAGACGCGGATGAAAGGCGGCCCCATGCGTGTCTTCGATGCAATGATCGGGCCAGAGCATTTGCCGGCCGCAGGGCAACTCGATGGAATCGAACGGCCTATACCCGGGATGACTGGAAGCGAACGAAACATGCCCGCGTGGATGCCAGTCCTGCGTGAAAACGGTCTCTTCGAATGTGTCAGACAGCTCATTCACGACCGAAATCACCGCATCGGCGTCGGGTACGGCCAACACTCCACCGCTGCAGAAGTCATTCTGCACGTCCACGACCACAAGCGCCGTGGTCGTCTCGCTTCCGCCGTGACGGTCCTGAACGGTCATGGTGCCGGTCGTCGAAGCCCGCCGGCCGCCGCCTGATCGACGATCCACACGACTCGCGGTTCGGTGGATTCTCCGCTCTTGTGGACGGGGTCGGTCGATGCGAAGAGTTGGGCGGGCAGGACGTCCGGCATGAAAGGCCCCTCGAGGACCCTCGCGAGCGACGTCGCCTTGGATGCTCCCTCGACGAGGAACACGGCCGTCCGTGCCGATCCGATCACGCCCGGAGTGAGGGTCAGTCGCCAAGCTGAGAGCTTGTCGACGTACTGGGGCACGCAGACCCTCCCGCGCTCCCGCACCGCGGCGGTTCCTGGAAAGAGTGAGGCCGTGTGCCCGTCCTCTCCCAGCCCCAGAATCACGAGATCCACCACGGGGCGCTCCGTGGACCGCAGCAGACGGCCAATCGCGATCTCGTACTCGGTGGCGGCGAGGTGGGGATCCATCTCTCCACGCATGCGGAGCACCTGCTCCGCGGGGATCGGCACCCGTGAGAGCAGCGACTCGGTCGCCATGCGGAAGTTGCTCAGGTCGTCCTCCGGGGGGACGCATCGCTCGTCACCAAAGAGCACGAACACTCGAGCCCAGTCGATCGGGCTGCGACCGCCAGCATGCCTTTCAGCCAAGGCGACGTAGACTGGACGGGGCGTTCCACCACCACCGAGCGCGATACTGCATCGGCCCCTGCGCTGAATCGCATCGACAACCACCTTCTCGATGAGGTCGACCGCCTCGTGCACGAGGGCCGCCCGATCGGCGACGCGACGGATGCCCGCAGTCCAGAGCGAGGTCACAGAGGACCCTCGCGGGAGATCTGCGAGGAGAGCATTGCGTCAGGGAAGCGGAGAATCGATGGCTCGGGAGTGGGCGTGTCGACCGAGAGAGATGGACGCACGTCATCCGAACGGACACCAGCAGGCCCGTGGGATCCGACGTCACCGCGGGCAACCGCTTGCACCGCTCGACGGACCTCGGCATCGGCCAGACGGCGAAAGAGCCCCGGCATGAACCGCTGACCGAGGCGGAGAATCCAACTGTCGAGCCCGACCATTCCGTGAGCGAGACCTCGCTCGATCGCCGCGGCGCTCGCCCTGGCCACCTCGTCCGCCGAATAGCTGCGATTCCCACCGCTTTGACTCTCGCTCGCCCACACGGCCCCCGGGTGGGTCCGAGTCTCCTCCTCCAGGCCGGGCGTGTCGGTGGTCGGCGGGTAGAACAGCGTCACGCGGACGCCGTGCAACTTCATCTCCTGCCGCAACGACTCGCCGAAGGCCACGATGGCCCCCTTGCTGGCGGCGTATGCCGAGTATCCATAGATCGGCACGAACGCGACGATCGACGAGAGCAGGCAGATGTTGCCGTGACCCTGGGCCGCAAGCGTGGGTGCGAATGCCCGCACGACATTGACATGGCCGAGGTAATTGACCTCCATCATTCGCCGGAAATCGTCCGCGGGCGCGTCGAGAAACCCTGCGGCTCGTGCCGAACCCGACGCGCACACGAGCACATCGAGGCCACCGAGGGCGTCGAGTGCCCGATCCCGGGCCTCGTCGATCCCTCGTACGTCGGCGACATCGAGCACGACGTGCGAATGACGACCGCCGAAGGATTCCCTCAGCCCGGCCGCCACGTCCACGAGCTCAGCCTCTCCTCGGGCAGCCACGCAGACACTCGCTCGCCGACTCGCGAGCCGGACCGCGAGGGATCTACCGATCCCCTTGCTCCCGCCGACGATCAGCACGCGTTTGCCGGCAAAAAAGTCCATCAGACACCCTCGGACTCAACCGAGCCAGTCGTCGTGCCCGTCGCCACCAATGCCGATTCACCTTCCGGAGCGGGATCGCTGGCCCGAACCAGCATGCACTGCGTCATCGGTGTTTCGATCACTTTTTCGATTCGATCGGCTGTGAACTCGGCAAAGGCCTGTCGAACTCCGTCGAGCACCGAATAGTCGTGGGAGATGAGCACTCCTCCCGGCACCATCCTGGGGAAAAAGTACTCCAGGCACTGCTTCGTGCTGGAATACAGGTCCACGTCGAGATGCACGAAGCAGAATCGAGTGTCATCGAGCACTCCCCGGACAGAGTCTGGACAGAACCCGACGTGGTATTCCAGGTTCCCATAGCCTGAAAGATACCGTTGGATGCTCGGCAGATCGCAGGCGAACGACCCCTGCTTCTCGACGCCTCCATCCTCGGGTGTCGGCGCGGGAAGCCCCTCGAACGTGTCGCAGATGTGAAACCGCTTGTCGCCCTTCGCTTCGCAGATCATTTTCGCGGTGCTGCCGGCGTAGACGCCGACCTCGGCCATGTCGCCGTCGAGGTGACGAACCCCCGAAGCCACTGAATGGATGAGGAACTGTTCGGCGCTGTTGACAAGCGATCGCCGTTCTCGTCGGACATCCCTGAGCATCCGGATCTTTGCCGGATCCTTGTGGAAACCGAGCACAAACAACTGTACGCCTGAAAATGCGTGAATGCCCCAGCGCTCGAGGAACGATCCACCGACCGTGCGCTGGAGCGCTTTACTGCGGATGAGTGGCATGGGATCCCGCTCCTGAGGCTGAAGACTCGCCGAAACTGACGACCAGACTAACTGACAAAGAGACTAGCCTCGCCAAAATACCAAGTCGAGGAGTTCCTCCGGTCGTGACGATTCCACGGGCCCTGACGATAAAAGGCCCTTGCTTTTCATCCCGATGAAGCCACTCGCATCGTCGTCCGGCAACGCTGAATCAGCGCTATGGTCGAGGCATCGTGGCCTGGTTCGACGACTTCGAGCGAATCGAGTTCACGCGCGATCCGACCGGCGAGTTGCTTGCCGAGCTCCACTCCCCAGTGGTCGAACGAATTCACGTTCCAGATCACCCCCTGGGTGAACACGCAATGCTCGTACAAGGCTATGAGGGATCCAAGGAGGCGGGGCGTGAGCCGTTCGCCGAGAATCGTGCTGCTGGGACGATTGCCCGGAAATGTGCGATGTGGCACGAGCGGCTCGGCCATTCCCTGCGACCTCAGCTCATCGGCGGATCGCCCGAATGCGAGCGCCTCCCCCTGTGCGATGACGTTGGCCAGCAGCAATCGATGATGGTCCCCCAGCGGCTCGAGCGGCTGGCAGAAGGCGATGAAATCACAGGGGATCGGTCGCGTCCCTTGGTGCAGCAGTTGGTAGAAAGAGTGTTGTCCGTTCGTTCCCGGCTCACCCCAGTACACCGGGCACGTGTCGTAGCCGATGATCGGCAGGCCCTCCAGCGTGACCCGCTTGCCATTGCTCTCCATTGCCAACTGCTGCAGGTAGGCGGGAAACCTCGCGAGGTACTGGTCGTAGGGAAGTACGGCGATCGCCCCACTTCCCAGAAAGTTCACGTTCCAGACCGACAGGAGCCCATGAAGCACTGGAAGGTTCTGCGCGAGCGGTGCGGTCCGAAAGTGGACGTCCATCTCGTGAAACCCGGCTAGGAGTTCACCAAACAGCCGCGGTCCCACGGCGAGCATCGTGGATAGTCCGATGGCCGAATCCATCGAATAGCGCCCACCAACCCAGTCCCAGAAACCGAACATGTTGGCCGTGTCGATCCCGAATGCGCCGACCTCGACGGCATTCGTGGACACCGCTACGAAATGACGAGAGACGGCCGCATCCGTCCCGAGCCGCGACACGAGCCACTGCCTGGCCGAGCGGGCGTTGAGAATCGTCTCCTGGGTCGTGAAGGTTTTGGAGGCCACGACGAACAGCGTCTCCGCCGGATCGAGATCCCGCACAGCCTCCTGAAAGTCCGCCCCGTCGACGTTCGACACGAACCGAAACGCCTGGGGAAAGCAAGGCCCGTCGGCGCCTGGACCATGCCAATAATGACGCAGTGCCTGCCACGCCATCACCGGCCCCAGATCGGAGCCACCGATGCCGATGTTCACGACCGACCGAATCGGACGACCGGTATGACCGAGCCACCGACCGCTCCGAACCGCATCGCAGAAGGTCGCCATCCGCCCGAGAACGTCATGCACGTCCGGCACCACGTCGTAACCATCGAGCAGGATCGATTCACCCTTGAGCGCCCTGAGGGCCACGTGCAGCACCGCCCGCCCTTCGGTGACGTTGATGCGTTGGCCGGCGAACATGGCCGCGATCCGCTGTGGAAGATCACACGCCTCCGCCAACCGCACGAGCGCGGCGAGCGACTCGTGGTCGAGCCGCTGCTTCGAGTGATCGACCATGAGGCCGCAGGCCTCGAACGTGAATCGCTCCGCGCGACCGGGATCGGTCGCAAAGAGATCCCGCAGATGGGACCGTCCGAGGGCCGATGCAGCCCTCTCGACCGACTGCCATGCGGAGAGCGTCGTTCGCCCAGCAGAACCGATCCCCGTCATGCCTGTCTCCCGGAGAGGACTCTTTGATGGCGATGGCTATCGGACCACGGCCCTGCACTTGGCATCGACGGCTGCCAACAGTTCGTCCCAACTCTTCACGAATGCCGCGGCGCCGTCCGATTGCAGCTTGCTGCCGAGAGCGGCGACGTCAATTCCCGCCCGCTCCACCGCATGCAGGACCCGGTCCGCGTCCCCACCACCGGCAGACAGCGTGCGCGAAACGACACCGTGATCGGCGAACGCCAGAAGGGTCGATTCGGGAAGGGTGTTGACCGTGTTGGGCGCCACGAGGGCCGACGCGTAGAGGGTGTCCTGGACGCGAGAATCCTTGACACCGGTGCTCGCGAACAGCAGCCGTTGCGGCATCGCCCCGAGCCCACAGGCGCGCTCGAATCGATCGGAGGAGAGCATGTCGCGGTAGGCACGGTAACACTGTCCGCCGACGGCGATACCCAGGCGGTTCACCAGGTGCGTCGGGAGTGTCGCGGCGGTCGCGACGTCCCAGCGACTGATGAACAGGGATGCCACCGACGAGACGCGAGGCGACAGGCCTTCCTCGATCCGTCGCTCGATGCCGCGGAGATATGCCTCGGACGCGGCGAGATACTGCTCCAGCGTGAACAGGAGCGTCACGTTCACCGGCACCCCGCGGTAGACCGCCTCCTCGATCGACGGCAGCCCCTCCGCCGTACCGGGGATCTTGATGTACAGGTTCGCACGACCCGCACGACGATGGAGCGACTCGGCCTGCCCGAGCGTCGAAGCTGCGTCGTAGGCCAGTCGCGGCGACACCTCGAGTGACACCCAGCCGTCCACGCCACCGGTTGCCTCGTGGACGGGTCGCAGCAGATCGGCGGCCCGAGCCAGGTCCTCGATTGCCAGTTCGAAGAAGATTTCCTCGGCAGGGAGACCTCGGGCGACCTTGCCGCGGATGGCCTCATCGTAGAAGGAGGTTTTGCCGACCGCGGCGTTGTAGATCGTTGGGTTACTCGTGAGGCCCGAGACATGCAACTCGCGGATGTATTTCTCAAGCGTGCCGTCGTCAAGCATGCGCCTGGTGATATTGTCAAGCCAGAGGCTCTGGCCCTGCAGCCTGGCGGCCTTCGTCGGCCCACCGACGGCTGGATCGGTCATGACGGTCGGAAGCGTGTCCATGGAGTCGGTAGGGGTGGTGAGAAACCGGCCCGATTCGTCCCGACACTGGCGTGCGGTCACGAGCCGTTGGACGAGCAACGCACAGACGTTATACCCGAGCCGATCGGAGGACCGGAAATGGAAGTCGGAATCGTCGGTCTGCCCAACGTGGGCAAATCGACCCTGTTCAACGCGCTCACGAGCGCCGGCGTTCTCGCCGCCAACTATCCCTTCGCGACGATCGAGCCGAATATCGGCGTGGTCGCGATCCCAGATCCGCGACTGGAGACGATCCGGCGCTTCATCAAGACGCAAAAAATCGTCTCGGCCACCCTCCGGATCGTCGACATCGCCGGGATCGTGAAGGGGGCGAGCGTGTGCGAGGGGCTCGGCAATAAGTTTCTCAGCCACATTCGGGAGGTGGACGCGATCCTCCACGTGGTGCGTTGCTTCGAGAACACGTCGTCACTCGAGATCGCGCACTTCGAGGGGAGCGTCGACCCGCTTCGGGACATCGCCACCATCGAGACGGAGCTGATCCTCGCCGACCTGCAGACGGTCGAGGCTTCGATGCAGAAGGCCGAGAGGGCTGCCCGGGGAGGGGACAAGGAAGCCACCGCGAGGATGACGCTCCTGAAAAAACTTTCCGCCGCGCTCGAGGAGGGGCGCCCCGCCCGCGGCGTGATGACGACGCTCGTTGACCCCGATGAGCTTCGCATCGCGCGCACGCTCGGCATGCTCAGCGGCAAGAAGGTCCTCTACGTCGCGAATGTCGCGGAGGACGACCTGACCGGTATCGGCCCGCTCGCCGCACGCGTCCGGAGCCACGCGGCCGCCGAGGGGATGGAAGTGGTCCCGGTATGCGCCGCGATCGAGAGCGAACTGGTGACACTCGAGCCAAAGGAGCGGGACGAGATGCTCGTCGCCTACGGCATGCAGGAGCCCACGCTCGCCGTCCTCGTGCGGGCGGCCTATCGGTTACTCGGGCTGCAGAGCTTCTACACCGCCGGCGAGAAGGAGATCCGTGCCTGGACGATCCCGACCGGGGCGACCGCACCTCAGGCGGCCGGCGTGATCCACAGTGATTTCGAGCGAGGCTTCATCCGCGCGGAAGTTTATGGCGTCGAGGATCTCGTGTCGCTCGGCAGCGAGAAGGCGATCCGCGAGGCGGGGCGGCTGAGAGTTGAAGGCAAGTCGTACGTCATGCACGCTGCCGACGTCTGCCACTTTCTCTTCAATGTCTGACCCGCTCGTGGGCACGTGCGTCCGCCAGCGGCGGCATCGCGAGTCGTTCCTATTGACGGCTTAACGGCGACCGGTCGACGATGGTTGGGCCGATGACGAACGCCGATCACTCGCCGCATGTAGACAGCGACCCGAGTCCGGCGTCAGGAGACGCCGCCGCCTCATCCGCATGTCGATTCGCCTGGATCCTCCTGGACTGGGGAGCGAGCGGCTTTTCGACGGTGCTGATAACGCTCATCGTGGCCTACGTCGAGCAAGTGGCGTTTCTGGACGCGCCATGGGGCCTCTCGCCGGGAGTCATCTGGCCCTGGACACTCGCATCGGCGATGCTCGCATCGGCGATCATCGCCCCAGGTTTTTCAGCCTGGGCCGACAGACGTTCTCGACACAAGACGGCACTCATTGCGAGCGTCTTGCTGGGCGTGGGTGGACTCGGCATCCTCGCCATCGTGCGCGCCGGCGGCAGCGAAGGTCGGCTCATCCTTTCGCGATCGGCAGTGCTGAGCGGCGTGGTGATCGCAAACGTGGGATTCGACCTGGCTGCGATCTTCACCGGCAGCCTCCTGCCGGCCATCGCCCGCGGTGGCATGGCCGATCGCCTGTCCGCCCGCGGGTTCGCTGCCGGCTATGCGGGCGGCGCCGTGGCCTTGCTCATCGCCACGGTGATCGTACGGTCACACGAGAGCCTCGGACTCACCATGGCGGGGGGCATGCGCCTGTCTTTTGCCTTCACCGGGCTGTGGTGGCTGTGCTTCTCGCTGCCGATCACGGCCTGCCGCTTCGGACCCCGTCAGCCGTCAGGACGGGACTTGGCCCCACTCGGTGGGTCCGTAA